>DAOUDJ010000040.1:0-4705 GCA_034430795.1 Anaerolineales bacterium
CGGGCGCCAGATATTTATTCGGGATCCAACCCGAGTACGTCGTCCCGTTGAAAGCCCACGAAACGTAGTAATAGACCACATCCTTCCCGGCATCGTTAACACCGAGGTGGTAGCGGCCGTCCCATTGGACCTTTTCCCCACCCGGAACGCCCAAAAAATTCTTAGAGACGTTCCCGGAATCAGGGCTGGGATTCACGAGCAGGTAGTGCCCATGCGGCCGGGTTACGTACAGTGTAATCGGGTAAGAACCAACCGATGTAGAACTCTCAGGTTTCCAGGAAGCATTACCCAAAACGTGAACCTTTAGATCCTCCTGGCTCATGTGAAATGCGCTTGATACGGTGTCCCAGGTTCGATTGGTCACCTCACCGGAGAGACTCTCGGGATTCAGGAGGATGAGTTGAAGCACGCGCAACGTCTCCTCATCCAACAGGTGTTGTTGATAGAAAGTATCGGGCATGCCTCCGTTGGTGTACCATTCCGGCGGTTTAAATAGGGTACCAACCTCATCACGTATAAAGAGCCCTTCGATGCCCCCACCTAATCCGCCCTGTGGAATCGTCAACCTGCGAATTTCGGACCAGAACGCTTCAAGCCGCTGTTTCTCTGCCGCAATGTATGCCGCCCGCTCTTCTGGGGTGAAGTAATGCAGCCAACGCCCTATCGCATCATTTCTGGAGGTGTCGACGTTCGATTCCACCTCGGTGGCAATCTCAGGAATATGCACCGGAGTTTCAAGGTAACCACTGTTTACCCAACCTGTAACGAGACCTTTGATGGGATCTTTATAGCGAACCTGGTACCAGGTCGCTCCCGAGCTTAAAACTTGTGAGCGGCCCGTCCAGAGGATCTCAGCTCCATCTAAAGCGATGGTGAGGGATGCGGATTCCGTGCTTGGTGAGCTCCGAATTCGTAATGGCGCCGTCGTAACCATGAGTTTCGGATGCGGCACCGAGGCGCGGATGTCGCCTATTTCGTCGAGGATGTCAATCTCTGGTTTTATCGGGAGATAGTCTTTCACGCCTTCGAGTGTCCATTGGTATCCAACGGTGACCTGCTCCTCGACGATCTTCACCTCCGGGATCCGTTGGTAGCCAACCGTGACCCACTGCTCTTCATAGACCGGCTTTACCACCGTCTTGTACTCGGTGTAGTGCTCATATTCCCACTTCGACTCCCAATGTCTCCCATTGGGAACCTTCCGGGTGCCATAGATCGGCACTCGAAGGGTGCGATACACCGGCACACGCTTGTAACCGTACACCGGGGTCCGCCGGCGTGTATACCCCCAGCGAGTCCGTACCAACCTGGTGCGGTAGTACTTCACGTAGCGTCTGGTTCTATAACCATACAGAATCCTCTTGTTACGGTAGCCTTTGATGTAGCGCTCAGTTTTGTAATCCGTGACCCAGCGGCCGTTGTCAACCAGGATACGTTTCGTATAAGGGATCTTTTTAGTCGTAGTGCCTACCTGTACCTTCTGTAGCTCTTTTTTCGCCACTTCGTGATAGACGATCTCGGTGTGGGTGTGGGTCTCGTACACCGTTTCACCCTTGACCCACTTCATACCCTCTGGCGCTGAATAGGGTGGATCCATGCCGACATACGTTGTGGTCTCACCGCTGCCCGCTTTGCCGATGAGCATGCCGCCAACGCCTTTACGTCTGACGTCAGATAGCATGCTGGGCGCAAGGGCTAGCGTGGCCATCATGGCCGCCGCCAGGGCGGTCCAGGGGGTGTAGTTAGGCGCGCCAGCCGGGATTGCCTCGGCCACGGAGACACCGCTGCTGCCCTGCAGACTCCATAGGTGCAGGAATTCTTCAGAGGAGATGACCTGGTGCCCCAGCGTCGGGTCGTTGTAGGAGACCCACTTTCCATCCGCGGAAACGCCCGTCACGGTCACGAAGTGACCTGGCTCTCCCTCACCATTTGCCCCCAAAGCGACCACGACTGGTTTTCCCTCCGCCAACCGCGCCATCAATTGATCCAGCGACCAGCCGTGGAAGGGGAGCGAACCGGCATAGCCGAAGTTCTGTGCCGCATGCGCCAGCTCCTCGACGCCGGTTCCAAAGTCGTACATCATGCCCTGGTCTTGCAGGAAGCCCAGGATCGAATTTGAAGTTGGGGCTGAACCCTTGATTCCATCCAGGGCCATGCCTAACGCCTGCACGCCGCAGGAGACATCACCCGCTGTCTGGTAGCGCATGGGGATGGAGATGGTTGTGAAGTCAGGGCTCGAGTCCGTGCTTTCGGGTTCTGATTGTGCCGGGACCGATGGCGCTTCGACACGCCGCGGCAGAGGCATGGGAATGGCGAAGTTGAGCGGCGTGAGCGCGCCGCTATCTGCTGCCATCGCTGAAGCATCGCCGCTGCTTGAATCAGTCCGTATTTCCACCGAGATCGGCGGCTCAAGGAGGCAGGTCGGATCGTGATCGCCGCAGTCTGCGTGTGCCGGGAATGCGAGAACAAAAAGCGCGGCGAATAACGCCGCTACAGTCAAAGCACGGATAAACTTCATGGCTGGCCCCTCCTTAAAGGAAGAAATCCCCACTAGTACCAGAGAGCTATATAGTCTACCTTAGCATGATTCACCAAGAGATGTCAAATGTCGTGACCGGAATTGACTTGGTTTGGATGGGTTTGGGTGTGTTTGATGGTTGGTGTCATCGGGTTCTGTTGGGTGAGGATCTCTGAAAAATAAGAAAATAGGCTGTCCGAAAAGGCCAGCCCCGACAGGATCTGATGGTTTAAAAGTGGATTGTGATTCGGCTACGCCTTATCGGCGATGACCCACGCGGCGTGGTTTTCGCGCTCGACGGCGGCGTCTGCGCCCATCCCCGCCAGTCTCTCGGCAATGCGTTCGGCGCGCACGAAATGGCTGCGCATAAGCGCGATTTTCTCAGCGATGGCGATGAGCTTGACTGCGAAACGGTCGATATCCGGCTCTTCGATCACCAATCGCCCACCCGGTGCAAGCACACGCCAGAACTCGGCCAGGCTTGAGCCCTGGTCGGTGAGATGGTGGTAGGCATCGACGACGATGATGCGCTCGAAACTCCCATCTGGAAAGGGCAACCTCTCGGTGTGGCTACCGACCGCGTCTAATCCCCCTTTGTCGTTCGCTTGCTGCAGCATCTTGAGCGAGCTGTCGGCGATCACGATCTGATCCACCTGATCGCGCAGCCGTTCAGCGATACGGCCCGTTCCACCGCCGGCGTCGAGCAGCCGGCCGCGCGTGGGCAGCCCGGTGACTTCGTTCAAGCGGCTATCCGCCGGTGGGCGGATCAAGCGGTCATATAAGGGAGCAAGCAGGTCGAAGTGGTCCAAGGTTGTGAGTCTCCTTAATGGATTTGAGTTTACCGCAAAATGCTGCCGGTGACGGATCTGTTGACCATCTGCAGAGAGTGGGCGCGCCCCCACTGTGCCTTTACCGATTTTATTAACCATTGAATTTAATAAAGAATGGGCTGACATGTGTTTCTTCCTACACTTGTTATAGGTTGTTGGTTTAATGTGGAATCCGGAAGCTCTGCTTCCGGTCGCAGGCGCAGCCTGCGCCTTGAGGTTTTCGCGTATGAACGTAATGGGCGACCATTGTAGATGTGATGAATCTGTTTTTCCTTTCTTCCCCCTAAATCCCCCAAAGGGGGACTGTGGGGGACTCCCCTCGCGAAGCGCAGTGTGGAGCACACCCCCTGGATCACTTTGATTTCATTTCGAAGACGTTTTTCTTCCAGTGAGGCGCAATACAGAGCGGATTGGGCAGAGCCCGGCTTTGGAACTCGGGGGTATATGGATTGCATGAATAGCCAGTCGGAAGGGGGTGCGTGGATGCAGTAGCCTGCCCTCGCAAAGCACTCATGGCTCCTCCGGAGTGTTGCGCGAAGCGCAGCGTCTGACAACGATCGATTCGGATCAACGTACCGAAGGGACGTCTCTACGTAAAATATTACCGTCTGAATTGGATACCTACCCTTCGCCGATCCGTCAGCCGTTCGTCAGCCAGAAAGAGGCTCATTTATGACCGTTCTTGTTAGGATAGGAGCAGGTTCAGGGAAGAAATATTTACTAAAACGGATGGAGGTAAAGACGGATACATGGCTGAGCAAAAGAAAGCACCCTGGTTCTTATGGCCTTTCGCCGCCCTCTGGCGGTTGGTGACCTGGATCCTGGAGATGACGGGCCGGTTCGTTGCCATCCTGCTCGGGATTGTATTCATGATCGTCGGCGTCACTGTGACATTGACGGTCATTGGCGCGATCGTCGGCGTGCCTATGTTCCTGTTTGGCGTGCTCCTGGTTTTTCGGGGGTTGTTCTAACCAGAGAACGTACACCTGTCTGGTTTGCAGGGTAGACGCGCATTAATCGTCCATTGCCAATGCAACTTCTCGCCCGCTGATACGTAGATAAGTATAGAAAACGAAATTTACATTGGAGGCAGGAATGACTGATGAAGTAAAGCGATTGTATCGATCGCGTGAAGAACGAATGGTCGCAGGTGTCTGTGGCGGTCTGGCGGAGTACACAAATCTTGACCCCACGATCGTTCGGCTGTTGTTTGTCGGGGTCTCTATCCTGGGGGCTGCGCCGGGTATGGTGTTGGCCTATCTGGCGATGATGATCGTTGTGCCGGAGGAGCCAATTATCGAAGTGTCGTCGGGATCCGAATAGGCATTATCCGCAAGCATGGCGCCCTGGAGCGTCT
>DAOUDJ010000041.1:0-2451 GCA_034430795.1 Anaerolineales bacterium
GAACTTCATCATTTTGACGCCAAGATCGGCCTTCTTCTCAAGCGAAAATCCTTTTTCGTTGATACGAGCCAGGGCAAATTTCAACCCCGCTGGTTGCTGTCTGTTAATACCCTCCAACATATCTGCACTATCCTTAGGAGTTATTGTCGCTCCACCTTCAGCGTAAGTCTGCGAATCAAGAATACCCTTCTGCACTGATATGGGTTCGCCGTTATATATAGATTCTGCAATCGCTAGCTTTGTCCTTTCCGCTGTATCCTTCATGGCGTCATCCAGTGAAATGCCCGCCCCCTTAGATAATACCTGACGATTCTCCAGGTAGTCTCTGTTTTGCTCGAATCTTCTTATCCATGTATACTTTTTATCACCATCGAACATTTTTATCTGTCGCACAAAATGCAAGCCTGCTTCCGCTTTATCAAACGTGTCAGTCCGGCCATACAAATCCCCAAGTTCCACATCAAGCTTTTCATCTTCGGTTTTAGCAAAATACTCAAACTCCTGACGCACATCGGACAGTACCTTCTTCCGGACATCCGGATTACCATCATAGAATGGAGTATTTTCTTTCAGCCAGGCTTCTCCTGCTGCGGAATCACCGGTCTGCTTCATCATGGTCATGGCCCCGTTGTGAGCAAAAGAATACTGTGCTGCTGCCGTTGCTTTCGCTATGATATTCTCGCCTTCGTCTTTCCATAGACGGTTGACGGCCACCATCTCACGTACCCTGGTGGTAATCTTCGCTACCTTTGTCTCCCAGGGATCGTTGGATGCCAAGACCGTACTATAGAGTGTATTGAGGCTTGCCATCGCTTCATGGTCTGCTGCTACTTTCCACTTACCGGCTATGATCCCCTTATTCTGTATATTTTTCATCTGGAGATGCTGGATCATCTCCTGGCGGGCTTTATGGTTTGTGGTGTTCTTGGTGATATACTCCACCTGCTTCTGGAAGAACTTATCCTCGTCGGCTTCTATATCAGCCAAAGTAGCCTGGCCGAAGGGTTTCTTCACGGTAGACGGAGCTGTCCCGCCAGAGGGACCTGTAATCGCTTCGTCTCCGCGGGAGTCAAACATCTGCTGACCCAGTTCTTCGTTATAATCCTGATAACTCTGTTCGAGGTAAGCCAGCTGACGGTTGACCTGGGAAACCCGGTGGGCTTCATATACTTGCCCGACGATCCCGCCAGCAAGCCCGCCAGCGGAGCGGACCATTCCTGCCAGATTCCCCAACATTTGAGCTTTTCGATAAGTTATATCTGAAGGTCTAATCATCTTGGAAAAACCTCGCGACACACTATATATGCAGAACCCATTAAACCAGCACAAGGATCCTGCTCACCAGGAGGTGGTGCAGGACCTTCGCCGAGTTCAAGTAGCTTTCTTCTCATCTCTTTCTCCTGTCGGGCATATTCCGATGTTAGCATCGTCTCTTGTGCACCGATATCTGCCAATCCGGTCTTTAGCCTTACTCCGCCGAGGGCAATGCCGGCGCTACCCTTCTCAATCGTCCGATCGGCAGCAGCGAAAGCGATATCAACATTCTGTTGTGCGGCAAGCAGGGGGGATCCCTTTGCCCTCACCCCGGAAGCCCCCAGTTTGGCCTCTTCAGAAGATGCGACCATTTCGGCCTGGGTCATCGCCATTTTCCCCTCAAAGGCAGCTTGGGCGCCCTGCTCTTTAAGTGACATGATGCCTTTTTCCTTGGTTGTGCCGATTCTCCGACTTGCTTCAGCAGATGTTTCTGCGCTTCGCTCCTGAACTTGTTCAATGGCAGCGTAGTAATCGCTAATAGTTTCTTCACGCGCCTGTCCAGCTGCTTGTCGGGCGGCTATCGAACTGGCTGCCTCTAGCCCCAGCGAAATTATATTCGTTGCAATCCCGATGCCAGTTGCCACCTAATCCTCCTTTACCAGTGCATACATAATCATATCCTCACCATGAGGACCATAGCGCCGCATCAAAAACTCAGGTTTGAATCCCAGCCGCTCATTAAACCGTATCGTTTCCGGGCAGCTAATCGGATCAAGGGGAGCTTGCAGGCGCACGTAATCCTTGAAGGTAATATCAAGCAACTCTTTGGCGACAATCCAGGTATGGGGGTATTTCTTTGCAAGAGGCGAGAAGACAGCCCATATCTCCCCGACACCAGACCCCAGCGACCACATATTATGGATCCCGCAGCAGAATACAATCTCCCCTTCCGGATCAGACACTGTAACGGCAGGCCCAAGTTTTTCTTTTGCCTGCGCCCAGAGTTCAACGGGTTGCCCTTCTCTGTATTCCCTCTCATAGTCCATGAGTTCGATATCCAGAAAGTCCCCTGGTTTATAAGGACGCACTGTCAACTTTGTCACGCATCCACCTCCGGGATCAGTGTTAATATCGTTGTCCGGTAGGGCTGATCCTGCACGAACCATACCCATGCGTCTCTGTCCCAGGTGCCTTGAA
>DAOUDJ010000042.1:0-4523 GCA_034430795.1 Anaerolineales bacterium
AGTTGATGGAGCTTTTATCTGCCGGAACCCACAGATGTGATGAATCGCTTTTTTCTTTTCTTCCCCCCTATTGTCCCTCGCGAAGCATCCTTGCAGCGAAGCGGAAAGGACAAGACAGGAGGTGTGGGGGCAGTAGTCTGCCCCCACACCCCCTGACAACGATCGATTCGGCTTTACGTTTCAAAGGGACGTCTCTAAGGAACACTTTGTACTGCGCTCATGGGATGTACATCGTGGTTCTTCCCACGCGGGTGAGGGGTTGTTGGTTGTATGTGGAATGCGGAAGCTCCGCTTCCGGTCGCAGGCGCAGTTTGCGCTATGAGGTACGCGCGTTAAACCTCCCGCAGGTTTGGAACCTGCGGGAGGTTGGGGATAACAGGTCGCAAGAGGGCGTCGGGCTGACACACGGGTCGGTTCCTACGATTTACTAATGTTCTGGGTACCGTAAATTCGCCAGGTTACCCACACAATTTGGAGGAGAACCGAGTTTTTTACAGCGGGGAAAGATGGGCTTATCCACCCAAGATTAGTCTAGATGCGAATACTCATCAACGATTAGCCCGTATTCGCAAAAAATACAGTGGTTTAGTTAAACGCTCCCTCAGCAGGTCGCCTTTCCTCTGCTGGGCATCGACATCTATCGCCTCTCTTCATGGTTCGTGGCCCAACGACGCCAGTGTGTGCGGCCATCCCTTCACGTTAAAAGCGCACGTTTACATACATCGCAAGCCGAGGCGTTTTAAGTGTGATTCTCTTTACATAATGCCTGTCGTGGTCAACATTTCCACCGTAAGGATGAAGCTAATCCCCCAGATGGTGGAGCCAGCATGACGAGGAGTGCGCCATGATTCTGGAAATTGAACCGGATACTGAGATATATATGGCACAACTCGCATAGACCATCTTCATCATCGATGATGACGCAGATATCAGGAAAACGCTCTCCGATATCCTGAAAGTGGAAGGATTCAACCCGATTGGATTCGATCGAGGAGAGAACGCAATTAAAGCAGTGGAGTCCTCCCCACCCGAGATCGCGCTTATTGACCATAAGCTAGCTGACGCATCCGGGTTGGACGTGATGGGCAAAATCAAGTCTCGGTCTCCTGATACCGAGTGCATCTTGCTCGCCGACCATTCATCTCGAGATTCAGCCATCACCGCCCTCAATCTTGGCGCCTACAGCTACATCCTAAAGCCCGTTGAGATGGATCAATTGATCCAAACGGTTCAACGGGGAATGGAGAAGCGGGAAGCCTTCATTGAGCTTCGTCGTCTAAAGGAGTTTAACGAAGACATCTTGCAGAGCATGAGTGAGGGAATTGGGGTGGAAGATTCCGAAGGCAGATTGGTCTTCGTGAATCCCGCCTTCACGGCGCTGCTTGGGTATAACAATGAGGAAATATTGGGCACAACCATCCTCGATCTGGTCCCTGCCTCAAAGAAGGAACTTGTCCATGGGAAGATTAATCATGCAGACGTGACTCAATCAGGTACTTTCGAAACTCCGATGGTTACGAAGGATGGAAAGGACATCCACGTCTTGGTACGCAGAAGTCTTCGCCGCGAAGGGGAGAGGATCATCGGCGCTCTATCCTTTATCTCAGATCTCACAGAGCGCAAGCGGGTAGCGCAGGATCTGCTGCGATCGGAGAACAGTTATCGAAGCATCTTTGAAGGCGTTCAGTACGCCATCCTCGTTGAAAGCCTCCAGGGGAAAATACTCGATGTGAACTCGCGGGCCTGCGAAATGTTCGGCTGGAGCCGCGAGCAGTTCCTCACAAAGTCCATTGACGACCTCGTGCCGGAAGACGTGAAACCAATCCCTCCCACGAAACTCGCCGAGCTAAGCACACCCAACAAATCTATCGAAACGATCCATGTGCGAAAAGATGGAGAGCATTTCCC
This sequence comes from Anaerolineales bacterium, assembly GCA_034430795.1. GTDB lineage: Bacteria > Chloroflexota > Anaerolineae > Anaerolineales > E44-bin32 > E44-bin32. Next base: position 1,909 of record DAOUDJ010000042.1, read on the forward strand.
TGTGGAAATAAGCGCCCGCCTGCAGACAATCGCAGATGAGACTGTCCTGCTGGTTGTGGTTCGAGATGTCACGGAACGAAAACTGTCGGAACTCGCTCTCAGGGAGAGCGCAGACCGTTTTCGCAGCGTTACGCAAACCGCTGCCGATGCAATCCTTATAACCAATCATTATGGAAATATTCTATACTGGAACCAGAGCGCAGAGAAAATGTTTGGCTATTTAGAAGAGGAAATCCTCGGCCAATCTATGACGATTCTAATGCCAAAAGAATATATCACTGGTTATCTGGAGGAAATCCAACGGCTGGACCAGCTTGATTTCCCGGACAGTGTAAATTTTCCCGATGGGTTGTACGCTATCCGAAGAAGCGGAGAGGAATTCCCGATTGAAATTTCCATCGCAGCCTGGGGATCAGGGGAGCATCGCAATTATAGCGCCATTATTCGGGATGTGACCGAAAGAGAGCAAAACCGAAAACAGGTCGAACAGCGAGATCGACTCGCCGCTGTAGGGCAATTAGCGGCCGGTGTGGCCCATGATTTCAACAACATCCTTGGGACGGTAATCCTGTTCAGTGAGCTCCTGCTCTGTGATTCCCAGGAGGGCACGGAGACGCACGAAATGCTCACTGCGATATACGAACAAGCCAACCGTGGCGCGCAGCTTACCTCCCAGATCCTCGACTTCAGCCGTAAATCCGTGATTAAGAAACGGCCCGTCAATATCGTTTCTTCCCTGACGGAAACACGGGATCTACTTATGAGGACACTCCCCGAAAATATTGTACTTAACCTGTCCTCATCAAAAAAACGATTTGTCATTGACGCAGATCCAACTCGTCTGCAGCAAATTATTATGAATCTGGCTATTAATGCTCGCGATGCCATGAGCGGCGGGGGGGAACTCAGCTTCAATCTCCAACAATTAGAGAGCGGTAAATCCGACTTACCAACCTCAGAGCTCGCAGAAGGAGATTGGCTCTGGCTGCAAATTTCAGATACGGGGTGCGGAATCCCTCCAAATGTCATGCCGCATATCTTCGAGCCGTTCTTTACCACCAAGCCTGCAGGTCAGGGAACTGGCCTGGGTCTTGCACAAGTTTATGGGATCATCAAACAACATGGGGGGCACATCCACGTAGCAAGCGAAGAAGGGAAAGGAACGACATTCAACCTCTACTTCCCCCTGATCAGCCTTGATGCATGGGTTGAGGAAGATGGCGAGATTCGTCATCGCGTTAACGGTGAAGGCGGGAGCATCATGATCGTCGACGATGACCCTCCAATGCGCAAAGCCCTTGAGAAGATCATGCAATCCCTGAATTATAAGGTCGTCATTGCGGAGAATGGCGCTCAGGCCCTGGAAATCCTGAAAGAGTCCCATGGCTCAATCAAACTTGTCTTAACAGATATGGTTATGCCGACGATGGGAGGCAAGGAGTTATCAGAAAATATGAAGGAGCAATTTCCCGAGGTCAAGATCGTCCTCATGACCGGATATCCTATCGGTAGAGGAACCCGCCAGCTATTTGACCACACTCAGATGAGCTGGATGCAGAAGCCCATGACAATGGCCGGAGTCTCGAAAACGCTGCATGAAATGCTCAATTAAGCAAAAAAAAGGATGACATCGATATGAACGAAAATAGGACACCAAAACAAGAAAAGATCCAACGCTCAGTGCTGGTCGTCGACGATGAACAAGCGTACAGTGCTGCAACAGGAAAAATCCTGGAAAGGAACGGATTTATTGTATTCAAAGTAGCAAGTGCAGCCGAAGCCTTGGAACTTCTCGACTCAATATCTCCAGACCTAATGCTCCTGGATGTCATGATGCCGGAGAAGGATGGCATCATGCTGTTAAGGGAACTGGCAGCAAACCCCAAATGGCTTGGAACGCCGCTAGTTATTGTCAGTGCGAAAGTATCACCCTCAGACCGATCCACAGCCTGGATGGCCGGGGCAGATGCATTCCTCGCAAAGCCCTTCACTTCTCAAGAATTACTCGATGTCATCGAGTATGCCATGCCTAATCAAGTTGTTTGATCCAGAAAGGGTCGAGGTCAGGAGGATTATTGGTATATATTTCACATACGAGGTAAGGCAGCCGAGATAGCCCATGCTATAAGTAAAAGTAATCCGATATTAATTCTTTGAGTCTCCTCCAAATACTATTGAAAGGAGACAACCTCGCGTATACCTTCAGTTGTAGCAGTAGGTGTTAGCTAGAACCCATTTATCACATGTCATAATCTGGCTGATTACGGAAGATCCTGCGGTTGAACGATCCGGGGTCTGTTCCAGAGCATCGCACACATAAGGGGAAAATCACCCCATCATAGGATCTGGTTCTTCAATATGCTTGGCTATTCCTAAATGGATGGGAGCATTCGATCTGTCTTTCCTTCTTCCGGCTTGATTCAGAGGAAGAAAAAATACGCCGCGTCCGGTGCAGTTTTCCTGTGTAAGGGGCTCGCCTTCCCCTGTTGAAACATAATGGGTTTCGAATTCCCTCGTATCCAGCCACACTGATTCTGTTTTTCTCCCCATTTCATCGTTCGTGGCCCAACCGACTCCAGTGTGTGCGGCCATTCCTTCAAGATACAAATACACGT
>DAOUDJ010000043.1:0-15522 GCA_034430795.1 Anaerolineales bacterium
TCTCTTGAGCATTGCCAAATGTTCCTTAGAGACGTCCCTTTGAAACGTAAATCCAATTCGATCGTTGTCAGGGGGTGTGGGGGCAGACTACTGCACCCACGTCCCCCCGGGGGGACAATAGGGGGGAAGAAAAGAAAAAGCGATTCATCTACCTCACGCGAGTAGGATGTGACTTGTGAGCGCTTTGTAAATCAACCGAATATCTTCAAGCCCATAATAAGGGCGGAAGTAGAGCTTCCGCACTCCACAAAAAAACCACAACCCATCACCAGCGAGGGAATAAATTCTTGTCAGCAAGTATCTTTTTAAGAATGATTTATCACCCAGAAAAGGGGCACGGCGATGCCGTGCCCTACACAACCCTACCGAACCTCAATCCCAATACCAATAATCGCAGTAATCATCCTCTACCCCCGGTCCACTGACCATCCAGTTCCAATCCTCAAACTCGACCGTATAAACATCCAACCCCTCAAGCCCATCCAACAGGGTCATCGCCCGCGCGTGAGATGGATGCCAGGAAGGCCAATCAAGATCCGCAAGGCGCTCTCCCTGCATCGCCCGGCGGCAAGCCAGGCTCGCCAGCAGCTCCTCCTTCACGCCTTCGGGCGCAACTCGGGCGAACTCGACCAGCCCGGGGACGGCGTCATCCGTTAAATATTGCAGATAAACCACATCGATCTCACCTGTCTGCTCGAAGCGCTTCACATTCTGGCGAACGATGAAAGCATCCACGTTCAATAAATTTAACGTGACAACGAAGCCCAGTGTGCCCAGCGCGGCGAACGGCGCGAAGCGGCGCAGGTTGCCACGGAAGAGCAAGATAAGGAAGACCACCAAATGCAGCGCCAGCCAGGGGATGAACACGTGCGTGTAGGTGCGCAGTTCGGTGAAGCCATATGCCCCTTCGTAAAGCAGCAGACGCTGCCACGCCGATACGAGGATCACGCCCAGCATCACCACCAAGCCCGTGCTCAAGCCATTGAACCAGGATCGCTCTCGGGTCTCCCCCCGCTTCCCAAAATAGCCCAGCGCCATAATTAAACCCATGCTCAGGAACGCCACCCACACCAGCTCACCGAACCCGTTGCGGGCGTATTCGGCATAGGTGTAGCCGGCGGCGGTGATATTGGCCTCCCCGCCGAACAGGTAGCGGAACTGCACGACCACGAAGAGGCCGAAAAGCAGATCGACCGCACCGAGCACGATCATCGACTCGAGGAAGCCAACGAAAGGTTTCAACAGCGGCTTGTCCTCGCCGTGCAGCGTGCGTTTGCCAGGGTCGAGCAGCGCGATCACCAACGCGCCAAGCATGAAGATCGCGCTCAGTGCCACGATCACCCCACGCCCGACATATTCGAGCAGCTTCTCGATGTTCAACCAGCGCAATGCCTCTTCTACCAGATCGCCGAAGACCAGATCTGCCGCCGCCAATAAGGCGGTGAAGATAGCAAGAACAGGCAGCGCGAGCAGCACGCCGCGCAAAATGGCCCACCCACGGCTGCGCCCACCGCGTTCACCAGCAGCCCGGCGCCAGGCTTCCGTCATCGTCGCCCAGGGGCGGAAGAGCGCCTCGAGTGGCGGCGCGATCACCGCCACGGCGAAATCCAGCCAGCCGAAGTCGATCAAACGTCCGGAGCGAAATACCCGCACCCACAGTGCGAACAACATCCACGTCCCAACAACACTGAGAAAGACCGTCAGCGGCTCCAAGCGCATCACCGCCATCGCGCTAAGAAAGAGGATCGGGATGACGAGCAGCCATTCCCCGCGGCTGGGTTTGACCCCTTCCAGGCGGGCGGTGATGAACAACGCCGCCGCGCTGAGCGCGGCCCAGATCGGGAAGTTAATCCCCAGCGGGTGGCTGTGGAAGAGGATCTCCACTCCCAAGCCCAGCAAGAGCGCGATCGAGGTCACTTCGAGCGCCCGTTTCACCTTGCGGCTGAAATCCGGTGCTGCTGTTGGTTCTTTGTTGGGTTGAATGTCGGATGCGGTCATCGACGCCTCCTGTGGCTGTACCACCATGATCGGGTCACATTTTAGCAGGACTTAGCATAACCCTTTAGGCATGATCCCGCTGGGTGAATTCCCCACGATCGTCCGACAAAACACCTCTCAAAGTCTACAAAATAACTCTCAGTTAATGCGCTGAGAGCTATCAGGACCTATCAATAACGCAAAATTCTCACCCATATTCAACGCTGCATAACCGCGAAGAAAGAAACTGGGGCTGTTTAACCTTCTTTTTGGACAACCCCTTTTGTTCATTCTATCTTCCTCGATAGCTGCCTGACAACCCGCAAGTTATTCCGTCCCTCATCCATGAAATATATTATATAATTGTATAATGATACGTTTATAGGAGAAGAAACTATGCTGCTTACCGCGCAGACCAACGCCATCTCGCTCAAGGCGAAATTATTCCGGGGCTTTTCCGATCCATCCCGATTATCGATTCTCGAAAGCCTGCTCGCTGGCCCAAGGAATGTGTCCGAAATAGTGGCCGTGACCGATCTCTCCCAACCGAATGCCTCCAATCACCTGGCCTGTCTCCGAGACTGCGGCCTCGTGACTGCAGTCCAAGAGGGCCGCTACGTCTATTATCGCATCAGCGATGATCGCGTTGCCAACCTACTCACGCTCGCCGATGAAGTGCTCGCCGAAGTCGCCCGAGGGGTTTACGAATGCACCAGGGTATCCCAAACATGAGCGACACAGGTTCAGCACATTTGCGAATATTCGAGATCCCCGTTGGCGGGATGGATTGTGCTGATTGCAGCAAACACGTCCACTCCGCGCTTGAATCAATCCCCGGCGTACGCTCCGTAACCGTCTATCTCGCCGCCGAGAAAGCGGTAGTAAGCGTTGACCCTTCACTCGTCGACGAGGATCGCCTCCGCGCCGCCATCCAGAGCGCTGGATATACAGTTGGGGACACCCTCGTTCCCGAAGAACAGAGTTCAACCGAGGAACTCAGCAAACATATCAAAATCGTCTTTGGGCTCATCGTGGCCGCAGTTCTGGCCATCGCCATCTTCGGAGAGTGGCTGGGCATCCTAGATCGCCTGAATGGGATGGTGCATCCGATTCTCGGCGCCGTCATTGTTGGCATAGCCGGGTGGCCCGTCCTTCGCAAAGTGTTCCACGCCCTGAGTCAAAAGACGATCATCGCTCAGACGGTGATGTCGCTCGGGGTTTTTGGCGCCTTGATCATTGGAGAATGGATCACTGCGCTCATCATCGTTTTCTTCATGCGCGTTGGGGACACCATCGAGAGCTACACGACAAACCGCGCCCGGAGCTCGCTGAAGAACTTGACGACGATGATCCCGAGGACTGCGTGCGTTATGAAGGATGGGGTGGAAGATGTCGTGCCCATTGAGGACGTCCGTGTGGGCGACATCGTCCTCATCCGACCCGGGGAGACGGTTCCTGTCGACGGCGTTGTCCGCTCCGGTCAGGCGGCGGTGGACCAATCCTCCGTCACGGGCGAATCACTGCCGGTCGACGTGTATCAAGGCAGTCATGTATACGCGGCCACGATCGTCCGCCAAGGGAGTGTGCAGGTTAGGACGACCAGGGTTGGGGAGGACACAACCTTCGGTCACGTCGTGCGTATGGTCGAGGAGGCGGAGGGGAACCGGTCGGAGATTCAAAGCTTTGCGGACAAGTTTTCCGGATATTTTCTCCCTCTTGTTCTGCTCGCCGCTGCGCTGACGTATATTTTTAGTGGTGACCCTCTGTCCACGGTCGCCGTGCTTGTGGTCTCATGCTCCTGTGCCATTGCCCTGGCGACACCCATCGCCATGCTGGCCTCGGTCGGGGCCGCTGCCAAACATGGGCTGCTCATCAAGGGCGGCAAGTACATCGAGGCGCTGGCCCGGGCGGATGTCCTTCTCATCGACAAAACCGGTACGGTTACCTTCGGAGAGCCGCGCATCACCGATATTCTGCCGATAAACGGCTACACCGCTGATGAACTTCTACGGATGACCGCGTCGGTCGAGGCCTACTCCGAGCACGCGTTGGCCGAAGCCGTCATCCAAACCGCTCGAGAAAAACACATCGACCTTGTAGAAATCACTGATTTTTCCTCAACCCCGGGACAGGGCATTCAGGCAAACTACCAGGGCTCTACCGTCCGCGTGGGTAATGAGCGCTTCATCGCCTGCGAGAGTGACAACTCCAGCTTGGAATCCCTTGAAACTCCGGGGAAATCAAGGCTTCTTGTGAGCTGCGATGGCGTCCTGGTGGGTGTCCTTGCCGCCGCGGACACAATGCGCCCGGAAGTCCCTGAAGCCCTGGAAGCGCTAAAAGGTCTTGGGGTTGAGCAGATAATGCTCCTCACCGGGGACAATCAAGAGACGGCGGATTCGTTAGGGGCGCAATTGAAGATCCCCACTCGGGCGAACATGCTGCCCGAGGACAAGATTAAGATCGTCGAAGAATACCAATCTGAAGGACATTACGTCGTCATGGTCGGCGATGGCGTGAACGACGCCCCCGCGCTCGCCAAAGCAGACGTGGGCATTGCCATGGGAGTCGCCGGTTCTGACATCGCCATCGAAACCGCCCACATCGCCTTGATGCGCGAGGATTGGACGCTCATCCCGCAGCTCTTCGAAATAGCCCATCGAACCATGGGCGTCGTTAAAATGAATCTCGCCTTCACCGGAGTTTTCAATCTTCTAGGGATCACGCTCGCTGCCTTCGGCATCCTGCCCCCGGTCCTAGCAGCAGCCGCACAATCGATCCCTGACATCGCCATCCTGACCAACTCCTCGAGATTATTGAACCAGTGACCAACTCATCCGAGGGGATGCACAGGGTACTTATACTTGTCATCCTTTAAGGAGTTGATTGTCTAGGGGAGAGCTGGAACTCTAAGCGTTTTGAATACAAACATTCCAGGTCGCTTCGCTTCCGAATTCTCGAGAGAAACAAGTATATGTCATGCTGAGCGAATCGAAGCATCTCATTCTTCGAACATACGGGTTCTTATTGCCATGAACGAGATTTTTCGTCGCGGAGTTTATCCTGCGAAGTCCCCGACCGAAGGGAGTGGGGAGCGAAACCGAAGGGATACTCAGAATGGCATTGGCCACGACCCTCTCTTTATTAAGTTCTAGATCGCAATCTTGACCGTGGATGATTCTCCACTCCTGGGCTCAGCAAGAGCGCTATCATGGGTAAATCTTGGTGACGCGCTCGACATATTCTACAGCGCCGCCGCAAGCCTCCAGGTCGGCTAGCGCTTGCGAGACAGTAGACCAGTCGAACGGGTCGCGCGCCCCCTTAACTTCCCAGAGCGCCTCCTGCAGGCAGCCGGGTCCGGCGTTGTAGTTCGCTAGGGTGAGGCGCCATAAGTCGGGGTAGGTGAACACCTTACCCGGCGCCTGGCGTGAGACCTGGCGGACAAGTTCGCTCGTTTGGGCACAGTTCGCCAAGAGAAGTTCGGCGAAAAGATCTACGCTTCGTTCAGCCTTATTCAAGTCGATTCCGTTCGGACACTCGGGGCAGTTTACATCCGCCTGGATAGCTAAAGCCCCGCGCAGGAGTTCTTGGTTGTCCTCGTCCAACTCGTGGTAGCGGTAGGCGCAGGTTTCTTCTGATAGCACCAGCGGGCAGAACTGTTGGTAAAAGGAGACATTCCAAAGCAGGAGCACATCGCCACCTTCGGGATGTAGACCACCAAGACCATATTCTTTAAGACCCGGAAATCCTAAGGGCCAGAACTGACTTTCCTGGGCGAAGAGGGCTTTGATCAGCTTGGCAGGAATGCCCGTTTCCTCCGCTACCTGTAGAATGCGGGTATCAAAGCGATCTTGCCAGACATCCACCGCCCCTCGGGCCTGCTCCACACCACATACACTGGCAGTGCCATCTGGCAGCAGCCCCTCCCAGGGGCATTGCGGTGCTTCGACAAAACCCCAGCGCAGCAAGCGACCCGCCAGCAGCTCAAAGGGCTGGTCGGTTGCCAGTCCGGATGGATCCGCTGGCGTCGTCAGCCAAACGTGTTGGGGATCAACAGGCGGGAAAGATTCCCAGGTGAACGCACAAGCTGCGACGGGTTCACCCGCCCACTGTGTGCTGAGCACCTCAATTTGCCACACTTCTTTGCCGGGTCGCTCTAGCCAGGCGATCGTCACCGGTCGCACCAGCGCAGTGTACTCCTCCGTTTGGTCTCCGTAGCTGGAATCGGCCGAAAAGACAATCTCCATCTGCTGATTCTCATAAGACGCCAGTTCGATGCGGCAGGTTGGTCCCTCACATTCGAAAGGATCATCCCCAATCACCTCAACATGCACAGCGGTGATGTGTTCGCCCTCCAGAGGTTCGAATGCAGTCAGTATCAATTTGGGGTCGCCAACACACAGATGCGAGAGATTGTTGTCCTCACAGCCGTCGAGGGAGATGGAAATAGAAGGACTGGGTAGTTCTTGGACGACGACACGTTCGCCCTCGAGGTAGCCGGCGTAGAGCAGGTAGAGACCATCGCAGTCGGAGGTGTCCTCCCCGTCGACGGCTTCGAGGCAGGGGGATGTATCCACCCATTCTTCAAAAGTAGCCAGCCCACATACCTTCGACACTTCATCCCAGGTGGGCAGACCAGGGTGACCGACAAGTATCTCGCAGACTTGTTCACCATTCGACCATTGCTTCAGCCACCACAAGTAGCCCTCGTCGGCCACCTTTTGCACAACGCGCCGCTCGGGCGGATCGCCATCCTGGGCGAAGGCTGGCAGGAACAGGAGCGCTAAAGCGATCAGGGTGAACGCCAGCGCACCCAGCGCCATCCGGCTCCAGCGGCCCGAGAGATGTTTCATATCAGGGCTCGGGATCGCCAGTTCGTCCGGCGTGAGGAGGGCATCCATGAAATTGGATGAGTAATCTTTCTAAATTCGTGCACGGTTCGTCCTATGAATCTCTTATAATGACAGGTGTGTGCGGAACTTTTGCACACGAACTAACGTCTTAGAATCAGGATGAAAAACAAACACTTGCTTCTTGCCCTGCTTATATTTCTACTCAGTGCCTGTGCAGGCTCGGCTGAACCGACCCTGCTGCCAAACCCAGATGGCGACAATTCCAGCCCCGTTGCACCTTTGGCATCCTCCGCGGAAGTCAAAGCGCCGGCGATCGAGGCCAACAAGTTCGCGACCGACAATCAGGAGAGTGTTGTGATTGAAGATGGCGCACTTCCCAGCGGCGCCGAGTCGCTCGTCGTTTTGGTCAAGGCCGATCTCGCCCAGCGACTGGGTGTCGAGATTACGGCCATCACGCTCGTTATCACCAAACCGATCACCTGGCCCGATGCCACGTTGGGCTGCCCGAAACCGGGCATGGATTTCTCCCCCGTAGAGATTCCTGGGTATATCCTTCAGCTAAAAGTAGATGGGAAAGAATATATGTACCACACCGACGATGTAAGCCGCGTGATCCTGTGCCCGGCTGAAGGGGAACGCCCGGACGATATCTTCATCATGCCGTAGTCACATTGCAGGCGCGACTTGAGAGCCCGCCGAAACGGGCTCTCTTTCGATCACAATGAACGATTCTCCTTTACTTCGATGGGCGCACCTGGACTTGCATGAAGCTGCCGTGTGCGCTGACGGATTTCACGCGGATCTGAGTACCCGTATTCGGTACGATCACGCTGCCCATCGGGTTCGCGGGATCGTAGTAGCTGTTGTTATCGTCGAAGATTGGAACCGCCGGTAGGCTTGGGTGGGTAGAAGCGACCCCTTTACAATGCAGGGTAACCTCATCCGTGGCCTCTAACCCGAAAGTAGCATCGTAGGTCTGAACACGGTTGCGCCAGACACTGCCGCCAGCACAATACAAAGCGTCAGGGTGCGCATCGACCGGCAGCAGCAAACCGCCACAGCGGCCTCCAGCACAGTTTGCGCCAACGTCATTGCTTGCAAACGAATTGTCCCAGTAGCTGACCAGCATGCCGTCCTGGTACGGGAAGTGTTCTACCCAATTGCCGCCAACAAAGTTGTAGGCATTCGCAAGACCTGCATCGAAGCCGCGATACTGTCGGAATTCGACCACATAGTAGTTGCTGTAGAACGCGGACTCAGTGCCGGTGGTTGTGCGGAAACCAGCGAAGGTCCAGCCAACATCGGTTTCAGCATCATCCAACGGGTAGCCTGTGATGGAAACATCATCGACCATAAAACCGGGCTCTACGGCAGCCACATCGGTCCAGTAGCGGAAGCCGAGCAGCACATCGCCAGTGTAGGCCGAAAGGTCAGCCGTCAGATCGACCCAACCACCTGAGTCCCCTGTGATCCCGTTACCGAAGTTCTGGCCGTACGGATCATAGTTAGTGGATAGGTTGGTTGCGACATTACCCCAAGTAGCTCCACCATCGGTCGAGACGACTAGATAAGCGTAATCCCAATCTAGCTCGATCTGCACATTCACCTTTGCTGTGAGCGAGGATCCTGGTGCCAAATTGAACGATTTCGTCATCCAATTGTCCAGGTTGTTGCCCGCGCCACTGTAGTAGAAGTAGTCTCCTGAATACGGATCGGCGATTACTTCTGTAACTGCTTTGGGAGGTAGAACGACAAATAAACCTTGAGCCTGCTTGGTGGTGTACTCGGCCGGACCAAGTTTGTGTTCAGATTTCGCGCCGGCAAAGGCTACCTCGTAGTCTAGCCACCCAAGCTGGAATTTCTCCCAGACGCCGAAGTGATTGGGCTGTGAGCCGATGTCGTAATCGTTCTGGCTCAGCCAGGAACCGGAGGACATGACGGTCCAGAATCCGGTCCCGTTTTCACCGGTGTAGTCGTACAGATCCGGCAGACCCAGATCATGGCCGTACTCATGCGCAAACACGCCCACGCCGCCATTCTCGGGGTTGATGATATATTTGTTAAGCCAGAAGGCACTATCGCCGATCTGGAGGCCACCGATCAAGAACTCGGGGGACGGTCCCTCGAGACCGACCAGGTTGGAAAAAGCGAACCAGCTGTGGCTCCAGATGGCGCAGTCGCCCAATGCCCCGCCGCCGGCCTCGTTGCCCTCGCCAGCGTGCAAGAAGTTCATGTGGTCGATATAGCCATCCGGCTCATCAAAGTTGCCGTCGCCGTCCCAATCATAGCGATCCCAGATGTCGAATTGACTCAGGTAATCATTGATTTCCTCGGCGGTTTTTCCAGCCGCGATTTCCTTAGCATACCAGTCGTTGACTGTATCTCTCAAGAAATACCAAACGGCATTGCCGCCATCAGGATGGGCTAGGTCGTCGTCATAGGTACAGGCATCATTTGGAGCCAGTGCCCAATCTGTCACATCACCATAAACGGCATAGCGGTTGGATGAGTTCTCGATGTAGAACTGCCGCATCGAGTTTACTCCGTCGCCCTCAGCGAAGAGTAAATCCAGATAATGGTCACGATTAAAATCTTCCACCCAGAGAGTGGTGTTGTCCACGCTTCGGTCGGGCTCGGCGATATTGTTGTGGGGGAAGTCACCGAATTCGCCCAAAACGGTCCAGACTGGATCTTCGCCTTCGCGAGCTAACTCTACATACTGGCCGCGGGCCACTTCATATGTCTTCCCATAGGCTTTACCATTGACTGCAGCATCCATAGCAGTTTGTTTCATCGCCCTCTGTTCAGCCGTCAATGGATCCATGCGGTCGTCGACCTTCGGCGCATCCGCCGGGTCGTTGCCATCCACGGGACCAGAGGCGAACGTGGTTAGGGGCAAAACAGCCACCAACATGATGATGATCGCCAGCATCGCTAATGTTCGTTGCTTCATCTACGTATTCCTCCTCATCCTTCAAAGTAGTTTTCGATTAATTAACACGAAATTGACTCATTGGTTTTAGTTTACTCCGAGCACCACCTCCTTCATTTGATGTTTCGATTTTCGATTAACAAGAAAGCCCTCGATGAAAAATCGAGGGCGCGTATGTGTCAGGCAAGCAAATTCAAATGATTGACGTAAGGATGATATCCTTTCGCAGTTCCACCCATATTTTAAAAACTCCCTCCAAGGAGTAGTACCAAGATACTAGCACTCCAGCAGGCCAAAATCAATGGCCGCGGGAAACTTTAAGGCTAAGGTGTCCCTAATAGTGGACGCCGTGGTACCTCACGGCGTCCACTGCTCCCTTTGCTGGTTGTCCAATAGCGAACATGTTTTTCGCTACTTACCCTTCTTGTCTTTATCGCTCGTCTCTTCGGTCGATTCCGGGACAATCATCGCCTCGGGCTCTAAAGTCGAGTCAAAGTTGGCACCATCATCCTCGGGCATCTCGGTCTTCTTACCGGAGTCGTGCGGGACACCTACGAGCACCTCGCCAGAACAGGTTCCACCATGTCCGTCATCGGCAGTGAAGGCGATGTGATAGACACGGCCATTCCCATCAGCGGTGCGCTCGGCGCGCACTTGGGCAACGCTCGTGCCGATACCTTGACCATCAGGCCATGTGTTGCCATCTCCGCCATCGTCAACAAGCTCATCCTGGAAGATGCTGTCGATCGTGATTGTAAACGCATCGCCTTCCGGATCGGTCACCCCTAGGATTTCAACAGCAACGAATTTATGGTTTGCAGGCCAGAGCAGGTCCACACTCGGCATCGCCTCGGCGCAAACCGGCGCCTGATTGAGCACCTCTATCAAGACGGTATCGGAACCGAAGCCTCCATCATCATCGGTCACACTAAAGGTTAGAGTGTAGAAGCCCTCTACCCCAAAGCTCGTGGTCGCAGGGACTGCATCTCCATACTGAGCTGAGTCCCAAATATCCTCTACACCATCGCCGTCTAGATCCCAGGTCCAAGCATAGTCATTATCCAAGATACCTGCGGGATCGGTCCAGCTGCCTTCCACCAAGACCACATCGTTGCGGTTGACGGCCTGATCAGGTCCCGCTTCAGCGGTTGGCGATATGTTCTCAATCACGATATCAGCCGTTGTCATATCGCTGAGACCAGCAAGGTCAGTCACTTGCAAACCTACAACCAGGGTTGCTGGCCCATCCTCGTCAGCCGCCGAAAAGGTCGGATTCGCACCAAGAGCGTCGTCATAGTTTCCATCGGCGTCGAAGTCCCATTCATAGAGAAGTGTATCGCTTGGGTCGGGGTCATAGCTTCCCGATGCATCGAGGGCGATGCTGCTGCCCTCGCCAACGGTATATGGTCCTCCCGCATCTGCCACTGGCGGACCGTTCAAATTGAGACCGATTATCACCGGATCATGGTCAGAGGAGCGATAGGCGTCCGGGGCGTAGATGGCATCCTGGGCATCCTTCTTATAGCTCATATCGTAGTCGATCAAGCTGGCTTCATCGGCATTGATATGCCAGACCGTGACGCCAGAAATCTCAGAACCCAACGCACCGTTCGCCAGTGCGTGGTCGAGGTAACCCAACTGCCCATCAAAGACATAGGAGTAGGCGTTCTCGCCAAGATACTGATAGACCAGGTCGCTGTAACCGCCTGCGAGGATGGCATCAATCGGGTCTTCCTTATCGTAGGCATTCAAGTCGCCAATAATGAGGAAATCAGCATCTCCGCTGCTGGTCGGATCGGTCGCCAGCCAGTCCACAAGGGCTTCGGCGGCAGCCGTGCGAGTCAGGTTGCAATTACCCGCGCCATCATCCAGGTCAGGATCGCCAATCGCATCGCAGTCGGAACCCTTCGACTTTAGGTGATTGACCGCAGCCGTGAAGATACCTCCATTGGCACTATCCATAAAGGTTTGTGCCAGCACTGGGCGGTTCTTGGTATCGATGAAGCGGCTATCTACGGATGTATCTAGGACTGCATAGTCCCCAACCAGAGAAACTGTTGCCGTTTTGTAGATGAAGGCAACTTTGATCGCGTCACCACCGATGTAACCGGTGTCAACGTAAGCGTAAGTTCCAGCGCCGACAACGGTGTTGAGGCCATCTACCAGATCCTGGATCGCTTCAGTGTTATTTTCGATCTCTATTAAACCGACCACATCTGCATCCATGGCTGCCAGGGCGGCAAAGATCTTCGTCCGTTGACGTTCAAATTCTTCGGCAGTATCTGCGCCGCGACATCTTAAATCTAGGTTGGGTCCACAGATTTCTGCGCCAGTGTCAATGGTCGAGAAGTAATTGAGCACATTGAAGCTAGCGACTTTCAAACTACCACCCACATCATCAGGGTGAGCAGTGCGCGGATTTAGGGAGACGGAGTCAGCTCCGATTGTGGGTTGAATTTTGTATTCGCCGTAATTGTAGTCCACCACGCCGGTCAGGTTGTTCAGCACATCGCCGCCGCGGAAGAGATTGCTCAAGTCGAAGATGCTCCCGTTGGGATGCAAGGCTGGGTCAGGGTTCTCTGATCCCCGGCCGTCATCGAGTTTAATCCTGTTGAGCAGGTTATCTGCCAACATTTGGGCGGCAGCCACAGACCCGGGATCATAGGTGGCAGTCGGCTGGAACTGGCGACTTGTGGATAAGACAATCTCTCCATAGCGACCAAAGTTATAGTATTCGGAAATGTAAAGCGACTGAGGGAAAGTGACCAGCATGCCTTCGTAGGCTTCGAGGTCACTAGTGTCCAGCACAGGCAGGGAGATGGGCGTCGGAGCAATGGCATTGCCTGTGGAGCAAATTTCTAGGTCACTGACGCTGGTGATCTCGGTTAATCCGTAGTATTCGTCCACATAGCCAGTCACGCGGACATGATCCCCCACGTTGACATCAAGACTGGTGGTGTAGACAAAGATACCGTCCGAAGTGGTAATGTCGCCATCACCGAGGGGATCCTGGATCGTGAAGCCATATTTACCATCTTGCAGGTCGCCGGTGACGATACCTTCCACATCTACTTGTGTCCCGTCGAGCGGGCTGGCAAATCCATCACCCTGCACAGTGTAAATAGGGGTGTAGGGAAGCCCACAATCTGAAGGGGGAGGAGGTTCTTCACAAGTAGCTGCCGAACCGGGTGTAGGTAGAAACTGGGCATAGGTATCGGTGTTGCGCGCTCCGCCAAAACCATTAGGACAACGCTGATTGGAATGATTGTCCTTGTCTCCACTCCCCCCCTCGTTGACTTGTGGCTGTCCTGCATTAAGAAGTGCCAGCAGTCCAGCATCATCACTATCGGAAGTGTCGTAGACGATGGCATCTACTAAGTTATCGGTCGTTACAGGAGTATCATTCGGGAAATCAGCAGCGTCGCCTACATGAAGCGCAACGGCATCTGCCCCGTTCTGTAGCCAGCCGTAAGTACCTGGAGCTACATATATATCTGCTCCATCGACAGTCCCGATGATAAAGTAACCATTGGCATCCGTGCTATACCCATCTAGGTCGATCGCAGGGGTATAGGACTGATCGTCACTGCCGTTGTACAGCACAACAACAAGCCCATCGAGAGCAGTATTCCCATCACCGCCATCGTAGAGCTCAATGAACTCAGCACTATCAGTGCTCACCTGGTCGGCGTCCACTTCGTTGATGACGATGTCAGGCATCGGTATCACACAGGTATTGGCTCCACCTGGAGTAGGCACCGCTTGAGTGTAGGTATCTGTATTTCTCGCGCCTCCCGACCCATTAGGGCAACGTTGGTTGGAATGACCTGTGCCATCCCCCTCACCACGCTCATTGACCTGCGGCTGCCCAGCATTGAGCAGAACCAGCAGTCCAGCATCATCACTATCGGAAGTGTCGTAGACGATGGCATCTACTAAGTTATCGGTTGTCACAGGAGTATCATTCGGGAAATCAGCAGCGTCGCCTACAATAAGAGCGACGGCATCTGCCCCGTTTTGAATCAGGTTCGTGTCCGGTGACACGTCCAAGTCACAATTAGCGACGTTAGCTGCATCCCCACATAGCACAAAGTAGCCATCTGCATCGGTCGACCAGCCATCCAAATCAAAGGACTGGTATGAGGCATCATCCGAGCCGTTGAAGAGAACAAGTACCAAATCGGTCAGATCTGTATTGCCCGAACCCCCATCGTAGAGCTCAACGAACTCGGCACTATCAGTGCTCACCTGGTCGGCGTCCACTTCGTTGATAAATACGATTGTATCGGCTTTGGCTGGCATGATCCCGCCAAATGCCGACGCCAGAAGCACGATGATCCCAATTAAACTGACCGAACGCAACGAACTTTTCATCACCCTTCCCTCCTCAACTAAGTTGATCTAACGAATCAAAAACCGCGCGGCGCGGCGCGCGGTTCGGCACGAACCCCCATCGGTTCCTTTTAGATAAATGCGTGGCTGCAATCAGAACCCTCTCGGTGGGTTTCCCTCTTCGGCGCTGGCTGGCATGCATGCAGCCGAGTGGGTACAACCATAGTAGCAGGAAGCGACGCTGAACACAAACAGCGGTATTCCATCGCAGGCTACGGCCTTCCTGCGATAAGGTTAAAATTTTCCCTCAGCGGAAAAACACGATGCGCTGGACGAACCCTCCCCCAGCGTGGTATCATCCCGCCAGAGTTAAAATCATGGCGAAAAAGAAGAAGAAAAAGAAGAAACATGTCCCAGCACCACAGAGACGGTCTATGCGTACGCAGCAGATCATATTCGGCATCATCGCCGTGATCGTGATCGCATCCTTCGTCCTCAGTTTGGTCTCATGAGGCGAAGGAACCAGAAGGCTAAGCTTTCCATAGCCCTAATCTGATGAGGATTAGGGTTCTAAGAAGCAGCCTGCGTAAAGCAGGCTTTTTCGTTTAAGACGGTTATGTAGGGGCACGGCGGTGCCGTGCCCCTACAGGGATGAAACACCAATGGGCCGACCACCTGGGTCGGCCCCTACAGGTTGTAAGAGGTGGAAAAACGCACACGCATAATCCCGATCTGTGAACCTAGCAGCTGCTTAGTCCAAGCTTCACACCATGCACAGGTACGTCTCAGGGATTTCTCACCCCTTCCAGGGGTTCGAAATGACATGTACGAGTAGGTTCTTCCCGCTAATATGTCATTTCGAGAGAGCCGCGCAGCGGCGACCGAGAAATCCCTAGGATGCTGCTCGGGATGGCGGCATCTCTAGAATAAATGCCCTCCCTATGCGACGAGGCCTTCCCATAAATGTCATGCTGAACGAAGTGAAGCATCTCGATCTTTGAATAAAAGGGTTCTTCTTGTCATTAACGAGATTCTTCGTCGCTTCGCTCCTCAGACACGCTTTGTCAATACCCAGTTCTGATAACAAGCGTGCGGATATTCCAGCTTCGAGGCGTCTTCGATCTGGAAAACCCAACTGCGGCATTGATGAGCTATCAACCATCTCTTGATCTCTCGTGAGGCAACGTTAGGATTTCAATAGCCTATCTAATTTCATGCTTTGCTGTGCATTGCTCGCTGCTGTAGATGATAGGCCTCGTCATAGATCACTCCATCCTGCCATATTCTCCAGAGAATGGCTAACCAGCGATTGGCCAGGCAACGGTAGGCATGGCTGGCATAGCCGCGGCGTGAATACACTTTCAGCCAATATGCATTGGCCCATACCGATTTGCCCAGAGAAGCCTTCGCCCATTGTTGTGTGATGCGGCG
>DAOUDJ010000044.1:0-3177 GCA_034430795.1 Anaerolineales bacterium
GGGTTGACAAACCGGAGGGTATCGCCGGTTCCCACCAGGCTCGCTTCTGCCTGACTGCGCGCTTCGCTGAATGCCCCGTAAACAGCCCCTCATTTACAGGTCCCCTTCCGATTGATCTCCGGAGCTCATTCAGGCGGGGTCGCTGGCGTCGCTTGAAGCGAAGCACGCGATTAGGTCTGATTCTCTTAATGTCAATTACCATCGCTGCTGTGGTCGCCCTGTGGTGGTTCTGGGAGGATATTGTAAGCGCTCCGACGCCAGTGGAGGTACCGACGCATACGTCGGTGGTCATAATTTCACAAGCAACGACCCCCCCCACTCGAACCGAGATCTCCATTCTTCGTCCCACCAATCCTCCTCCGCCGATCCCAACCCTGGTGCACACTCCCAGCCCGCAGCTGACGCTGACGCTTACACCGGGCCCGGGCCTGGACACGATTATTGGTCCAGCGTCACCCTTTCTCATTCATAAGGTGGAGGCTGGCGAGACCCTGTTTTTCATTGCCACAACCTTCAACAGCTCCGTAGAGGCTATTACGGCGGCGAATGACCTGGGTGACCTGCCGCTATGGGTGGATAAGCTGCTAGTCATTCCGGTGGGCGATGTAGATGTGGCAGATTTGCCGATATTCGCGGTGTACCAGGTCGAGCTCGATCAAACGACGGTGAATCAAATCGCCGAACTTTTCCATACCGATCCAGAGGCAATACGGGCATACAACAACCTTGGCGAGGGGGAAGATTTGCCTTCAGGTCGTTGGTTGATTGTGCCGTATGAATAGTTGATAGCTATTTAGCTAATAGCTCTTTAGCTTTTTCCTAAAAGCAACGAGCATCTTCTTAAGCTGTGTGAGCTCGTTGGTGAGAATCTCAAATGCGGGATTGGGTAGATAACCTATTTACTGGCCGATCCCATGGCGACATTCAGGAACCTGCCCAGTTCTTTTTCTCCATACCGTCCACAACCCTCGGCGATGTTGGCCGGGATCGAGGCGCACGACCGGCGGGTCTGACTAGTGAGACCGTACCGTTCCTCCTTTGGAAACCCCGCGGTCACTCTGTAGACAGAGAGCGTCAAGCTGTGCGCCCGCTCCTAGATTTTCAAGTCTCGAAAGTTACGCATTTTATTTAATCCCCTTTTATAGCTTATTGGCTATTTAGCTAACAGCTAAATTGCTAATCGCTTCTTAGATTTACTGAAATCTCCGTGTCTGTAAAAAGCCGATTTGACCACTGCAAAGCGCCGTCGGACAGTACGGTCCACTCTGGAGAATCGTACAGGGCATATCCTTGAGGGGGCAGCAGCGTTACGGTAACGGGTGTGCCGGATGTGCCCGGTTGTTTCACCAATCGAAGTGTGTAGGTCAGATCTAGATCCTGATCGATTTGCACAGTGGAAGCCGGAAGGAGATAGGACAGGCGAAGAGTCGCCTGTGAGGCAGTTGGAAGGACAAACATCCCTCCATAAACCACCAAACCTCCTTCACCTTCACTAACGGACCAATCGCCGTTCTGCCCCTCACCGCTGATTAACCAATCGCCAGGCACAGGCGGCAGGCTTCCACCCAAGAAGAGCGTGCCTCCTGGAGCGAACACACGCACGTAGTCCCAATAGCAGCGCTGCTGCATATCGATGTACGTGCCTTCGCCATATGTGGCCTCGTGGATGCAGGGGATGTCTTCGGCGACTGTGTTTGAGTAGCTTAAGATCAATGTCGCTGTCAGAGGTGCGGTCGGATCGCTCATGTCCACTTGATATTCGATCTGTCTCTCTATCATGGGGTCAACCTTATTGAACCCGACGTTTGAGTCGACCACCATAAGGAAATCGCCCTCCACTGGATGCAAAGATCCATCCCAACCCAGATCCGACAGCGCGTAAGCGGCTGCTGATTCATCGATATAAATCAATACGTGTTTTTCCCTGACCAGGTCCATCATTGTACGTCCTAGCGCCAGCAGCATGCGCCGGTCGGCGGATCCTTGAACCTGATCGACCAATGCCGAGCCCAACTCGGCCATGAAATCCTTGCGCTGCTCCCACCACTCCCGGTCAAGCCCTTCGCCGGGAGCGGGTGCCCAGGCCTGGCGCATGTAGTCCCGTATGTTCCCGGCTCCGATCGGATCGGGCGTGCTGGGAAGGAGAACGGGACCGGTAACTTCTAACACCCTCTCCAAAGCCTGCTGGTCGAAGGCGATCACGCCGTCCGGAAGCATAGCGGTGGAGATGCGGTAGAGCTCCCGCACATGGTAGGCCGCGGTGGGGTAGTCTGGCGACCAATTGCCATCACGCACCAACCATATGCTGGCTGACATGTAGCGTTGAAGCGGCTCTGGTGGAGCCGGGTAGGATTTGGAGAGATCGTCCACCGAGTACGAATCACCCATCGTCAGTGAAACAATCCGCCCCTGATCTACGGTCAGAGTCCCAACCCCGCTGATGAAGCCGCCTGTGGCGCGCAGCTCGTCTTCGTTTTGAGCCAGCAGTAGGTATGTGCGCGGTCGATCACCCCCAAGCAGGGACGGCAAAACCTGCAAAACACGAACAGCCTGCTGAGCTAATGGGAAAAAGCGGTCGACTTGCTCGATCGGACCTTGCAGTGAGGCGGGAATTGCTTCAATACGGAAGCCCTCTCTGGCCCAATGGGCGTTCTGTAAAGCGGCTTCAGCGCTGGAGATGTTTGTTCCGGCGTTCTGCAAGACATCCAGCAAACGTGCGCTTAGCGAAGATATTTCATCCGCCGTATCTTCTTGCAGGAGCGGCGCGAAGCCGGTGAGCAGTTCATCCCCGGCAATTATCAGGTTAGCGGCGTAATCCACAAGAGGCGCGCCGGCGGCGATCGCCGGCCCTATCTTTGGAAGCCAGCCGAGACGGTTGGTAAGAGGCGCAATAAGACGGGTGCGATTTTGAATGGCTGCGGCGTCTTGGCGGGCGCGTTGCACAAGAGCGGCGACTGTATCCAGGTCCAGCTTTTCCAGATCGCCCCCAGCGAGGCTCTGAAGCTCACCTGCAGCATCCTTCAGGTCTGAAGCATAGTTGTAGGTCCGCCAGGTTTCTAGCCCCGCCATGGAGAGCATTAGGATGATCAAGGCGAGTAGGATATATTTACGGCGAGAACGAGTGAGTATTTTCGACATACAAATCGGATTCTCGTTCATATACAGAACACTGTCAAA
>DAOUDJ010000045.1:0-3562 GCA_034430795.1 Anaerolineales bacterium
TGGAGCGCTAGAAAGCCGATTACGGCGATAGCAGAGGCGATCCCAGCTGCATACCAGACCCAGTCTGGATTGTAGTTGTCCAAGATCAGACCAGCTGCCCACGGACCGATGGTTGAAGGGATTGCCCAGGCAAGTGAGTAGAAGGCCATGTAGCGGCCGCGCATATCCTCTGGGGCAAAACGCGCAGCTAGAGACTGGCTCACGGGCATAACGACCATCTCTCCAAAAGTGAGCAATAGGATGGCTGCAACGAAAAGCCAGTACGTGGAGACGAAGCCGAACATCGCCAGTCCAACCATATATAGGGCTGTTCCTGCAGCCATCATGATCATGGGCGGGCGATCTCGAACTCGGCGAGTGATCCAGAACTGGAGCAGAACAACCAGGGCGGCATCTATGCTTAAGAGAGCCCCGTAACCTCTCGCAGGAATACCGTGAGAATCACGTAGATAGACCGATAGGGTGTGGTACATCTGCTGGTAGGCGATCAGCATGAGCATCGAGACCAGCAGGTAGACCAGGTAAAGTCGATCGGCGAGAACAACTCGATACCCGACGAAGGTCTGAGCGAGGGTTTTCTTTTGTTCCGCCTCGGATTCTTGGGGTTTGGTCTCGGGGATCAGGCGGAAGACGATGAAAGCTACAATCAAGCTGGTGATGGCATCGAGGATGAAGAGCATCAGATAGGATCTACCCGCGACCAGGCCACCGATCATCGGGCCGAAGATCCAGGCTAAGTTCGCGGCAACGCGCAGCATGCCAAAACCTTCGGTGCGTTTCTCCTCGGGGAGGATGTCGGCGACCATAGCCTGATGTGCCGGACCAGCAATGTTCGAGAGAGAACCGACGACAATGGCGAGCAGGTAGAAATGCGAGAGCTCGTTCACCAATCCCATCGAAACACTACTCAGTGCGCTGAAAACCAGGCCGAAAATGACCATTCCGCGGCGGCCGAATTTGTCGGTTAGCGCGCCACCGATCATGCTTCCAACAAGACCAGCGACAGAGAAGATCGCCAGCAGCATGCCAGCTTGGGTCATGCCGACGTTGAATTTCTGTGTGATATACAGGGCGAAGAAGGGGAAGATCATCGTCCCGCCAAGACGGTCGATGAACGACGCCCCGACGAGTGTCCAGAAGGTGCGTGGAAATTCGTGATAGGTTTCTTTGATTCTGGTGAACACTTTTCTTATCCCGCTTACCCTCTTGATTTGGCCTGATTGTGAAGGTCATTCAACACGATCATAAGAGGCGAATAGCTGCCCCAAACCTTCAATGCCGTATGGGTCGAAGTAAAGTGTGTTGAGCTGCAGGTCAAGAGGTGGGTCGAGCAATGGTCCCTCGAGGATGCTCGCATAAGGATCGCCACCCAGGATGCGGTTCACAAAGGTCAGATAAAGGCGGTCCAACACGCCGCTTGATGCGAGGAGGTGCAGCACCTTCGGGCCTGCACCCGAGTAAGCCGTCTGGTAGCCGAGCTCGGTCATGTGGGCACATAGTTCCCGACCATCGACATTCTTCTCGCCGGAGAAAAGGATTTTTGCACCCTGGTCTTTAAGCCGTTGGATCTGGGCCGGATCGGCTGATTTCGTCGTGAAAATCAACAGCGAACGATCGTCCTCCAGCAGAGCGGGGGGGACGTCGAAATCCAGCCGGTTGCTGATCACGGCCAGATCGGGCTGGGGTGGGACGCCGCGGCTAAGGCACCAGCTCCGTAAGTCCTCAAACTGTGGATCGGTGTAGATCTGCAGGATTTCCTGTTTGACGCCTACGGCGTATTCGCGCAGGTAACGCCCGGAGGTGATCAGGATGTCCGCCTGTACAGCCAGCTCTTGAAAAAGACGCCAATCGCGAGGGTTCGTAATCGCCTCGGCTAGGGTAACACCCTTGCCGGATGGATCCGGAACGGCGATGCGGCCATCTAGACTGCCGACGAAATTAGCGCACACGAATACGCGGTCGAGTCCTTCAGCGTGCGCGCGAATGTCATGCTCAAGGTAAAGACCTCGCAATGAGACTTCACGGCAAGGAGCGGGGTAAAGCTGGAGGATCTTGTCGTTCAAGTTGAGTCTCCTTGCATAAATATGAACCGAAGTGGTCGATATCAGACCGGGGGTAGGACCTGCTAATGGTTAGCCTTATTTGGTCCCAGTCGGAAGCTTGGACAAAGCAATCACATTACCAGCAAGTATAAGTATTACTCCAAATACCCCCTGAAGGTTCCAGATTAAGTCCTCAAATATTGTGGAAAGCGCCAGTGCAACGATCTGAAAGAGGATGGTAACATACGCCGCCCTGCCCGGTCCGATGCGACCCAATAAAGTCAGGTAGGTTCCGAAAGCGATCACTGAGCCGAAGAGCGCAAGGTATACCAGTGAAATGATGTAGGGTGCAGAAGGGTCAAAGGTCAATTCGGTGCCCTGGAAAATCACAAGGAGGAGCGTAAAACCCGTCCCATAGGTCATGCCCAGTGTGTTCGATTGCAGCACAGGCAGACCGCTGCGTTGATTGCGAGCCGCCACGATATTTCCCAGAGAAGCAGAGAGCGTAGCGCAAATGGTGAGGGTCAAACCTAATGCCCTACTGCTGGAAAGGTCAAAGGATCTCAATTCAGGCCAAAAAACGAACACGAGGCCTAACAGCCCTATCAAGCCGCCAAATATGACCCGAAATCGGATTGGGTCTTTCAAGAAGATCGCGCTGAAGATGACGTTGGTGATTACGATACCGGAGAAGATGATTGCGACCAAACCGCTGGTCAGATATCCCTCCGCGAAGTAGATGAGAATGTAGTTTAACGAGAAGAGGAAGAAGCCTTGCAAGGCGATGAAGGCATGCTGCCGGCGCGAGAAGCGCATAGGTAAGCGGCGGAGGCTTGTATAGAGCCAAAGGAGCCCTGCTGCAAGCGTGAATCGATATACGATCGAGAGCGCAGGCGGTACGATGCCCAATTGGAATTTAATGGCCAGCCAGGTCGAGCCCCAGATAAGTACAGTGGTGAGGTATAGCAAGGGGTTAGGCACCCAAGTTCCTCCAGATGAAAGAAGGTGGATTATACATTCCGGAAGCGGATGCGGCGATAGCGGGCTGGAGGGAACAAATCTGATTATTCTCCAAGAATTGTGGAAAGCCCCGCGCAACCTTGTCGTTTCTCGGTCGCCGTTGCACGGCTCGTTCGAAATGACAGGTTCCTGGCCAATGTCATTCTGAGGCACATAGTGCCGAAGAATCTCGTTCATAGCAAGAAGAACCCTTCGGTTTAAAGAACGAGATGCTTCACTTCGTTCAGCATGACATACAACTATAGCTCTCGAGAATTTGAGAGCACAGCGACGAAGAATCTCGTTCTGCCCCGCTGTATTTGGGGTTGAGGCTAAAAACATGCGAAAATTAGGCTGATAATAAAGAGGGTGAAAACGGCGATGGTCGAGATTGATGGAGCCAGAGGTGAAGGCGGGGGGCAGATACTGCGCAGCGCGTTGACGCTCTCGCTCATGACGGACAGGGATTTCCGAATCCGGAATATTCGCGCGCGTAGATCGAAGCCAGGGTTGCGGCCCCA
>DAOUDJ010000046.1:0-7800 GCA_034430795.1 Anaerolineales bacterium
CAAAGCCTGATACCAGGGTATGCTCCAGTAGAGCGCCATCTGGGCCGTGACCGCTTCCACCCGCTCCGGCGGCAGAGTCGCCGCGAGGTCCGCCCCACGCAGCGCCACGGCTTGAAAGAAGCCGTACAAAACCAGGACGCCCAGAATAATCGCCTCGCCGCCGCCATGACCAGCCCCAAACATAAGCGCGTTGGGAAAGCTTCGTGCCTCGTGTGCCCAGCGACGCATGACGACAAAGCGCGCCACCTCTTCAAATACCCCTGCAGAAAGACCGTATAGCAGCGCGGCGGCCATAAACGCAAACCCGCCAGCCGCGAACATCTCCCGCTCTGTCACAAACGGCGCCAGAACCAGATTGTTGAAGGGGATATGTAAAAGTTGCGATGCGACGAACGTCGCCGCCCCTGCGCCGAACAAACCCCAACTGAGGCGGCCTCGCCTCGCGAAGAGGACTCCCAGAGCCAGGGGGACGGCGATCATCAGCAAACCGTTTAGTAAATGCGCCACAGCAAGCATAGTAGGTCATTCCCAGAGACCAGTCATGTGGACAAATTTTGGCCAGATGACACATCGAGATTCGTTGGACGTGGCCTTAACCGCACAAACAACACCACAGCCTAGGCGCCCTAGCCTCTGCCGCAACGCTGTAATTTTACCTTGCTTTTTCTTTGAGGCGAGGATACCCATTCGGCCAGCAATTAATAATGGGCCGAACAGACAAAATCAGCCCCCACCCCGACAACGGGATCCAGCGAAGTGTTTCACGTGAAACCTGAGGAATATGTTTCACGTGAAACATCCATTCTTCTCACTTATCTCCAATCGGAAAACCAGCCCCCGGTGCGCCGTGTTTTATTGCCTGATTCTCGAGGGTCCCGATGTAATATGATCCAGAGACGCGCCGAATTATTTTGAGGTGCAGTAGCTAAAAATAACCAGCCATCTTCCGCGGTTTCATTAAGCAATACCTCCAGGTCTTCGGGCTTTGCGCCTATCATCGAACCCCCAATTACCTCAACTCGATATTCCCAGTTCGGCGACACTTACCCACCCCCTTGTCCGCGCTGCTCGTCTACAGACCCGGTTACTGCCGCTAACGAGGTCATGCCTGCCACGGCTCCCAGGTTCATGGTATCTACGGCGCTGGAGGGCACGATCACGAGCGCTCCCTTCTCTTTTAGCCCTTCAAAGAGCATATTCATCGCCCGCAAGTGCAGCGCGGTCGGGTTATTGAGATACGCTTGAGAGGCGTCAGCGAAGGATTGCGCGATTTGTTTTTCGGATTCACCCAAAATCACCCGCGCCTGTCGCTCGCGTTCCGCCTGCGCCTGCCTGCTCATTGCGTCCTCTAATTCTTGGGGAATCACAACATCGCGGATCTCGACGGACTGCACCGTCACCCCCCAGGGCGTCGTCCGTTCATCGATAATTTTCTGCAGATCACGGTCCATTCGCGCCCGACCAATCAGGATGTCGGCCAAATCCATCTGCCCGATCACCTCCCGCAGCGCAGTCTGCGCGGCCCAGGCGATCGCCACTCGATAGTTCTCCACTTCCAAAGCGGCTTTTTCGGCGTCCCAGACCAACCAGAATAGAACCGCGTCAACATCTACGGGTACGGTATCCTTCGTTAGCGTCTTCTCCGCGCTAAATGCAGTCACCATCACGCGGTGATCGATCCAAACCGCTATCCGATCCACAACCGGAATGATCCAGAAGATTCCGGGACCTCGCAGGCCCGTAAAGCGACCGATGCGCAGCATTACTGCCTTTTCCCATTGGTCGGCCACCTTAAGCGCCAGGAGAACGTACGTGGCGATCAAGGTGCTCGTTACTGCCGTCACCCAAACCCAAATATCTCGTGCGTTGTATTTCACTAACAAAAACACCGCTAACCCCGCGAGCGGAATCAGAACTAAGGAAGAGTAAGAGCGCCACGCCGGGGATGCGTGTGCGCGTTTCCTTGTCTTAGATACGAATGGCTTCTAGCTCAGAGATAGAACGTCGTTTACCCATTGTCATCCATCCTTATGTACTTCGATTGATTAGACTAGATCAGTCTTCGGCTTTTGCCGGCTCGCCAGTTTCTCGCCAGCTTGTTATCAGCTCATCCAACAACATCGAAACTTCCTCCGGCTTGAATCCCACTTGATGAGCGTGCACCAGGAAGGATTTCGTCATCCCCTCCAGCGCGGCGCGGCGAAGACGCGATGCCCTTTCCGGTGGCAAAGGTTCCAAGACATAGGTTCCGCGACCTTGCTGTGTGGATATCACACCTTCTTCATCGAGTATGCGATAGGCGCGAGCGATCGTATTGAAATTTACTCTTAATTCCGCCGCCATTTGCCGCACAGTTGGCAGCTGATCGCCTGGCTCTAACACGCCGGAGGCAATCATGTGCTTTATTCGATCTACCAGCTGCGTATAAATCGGGACATGGCTTCGGAAATCCAACTCTTGAAACATTATTTGTCCTAATTGTCTTATTGTCTCTTTGTATTATTGTACTAATTGTATACCCTGTGCATTTGTATGTCAAGCATCAATTATCCGGGTTCAGCGTAAGGAATTATCTATCGTGGTAGAATCGAGTTAAGGTTGTTTGACCCTTGCACGGAGATAACTATGGAAAAGGAAATGGGTACCTTCACCGTTAAGAAAGGCTTAGCCCAGATGCTTAAGGGCGGCGTGATCATGGATGTGGTCACGGTAGAACACGCTCGCATCGCCGAGCAGGCCGGTGCCGTTGCCGTGATGGCGCTTGAGCGCGTCCCAGCTGACATACGCGCCCACGGAGGCGTTGCTCGTATGAGCGACCCGGCGCTAATTCAGGAGATCATGGATTCTGTCACAATCCCTGTGATGGCAAAGTGCCGGATCGGTCATTTCGTCGAGGCCCAGATCATCGAAGCTCTCGGAGTTGACTTCATCGACGAGTCCGAAGTTTTAACGCCGGCTGACGAAGCGCACCACATCGATAAACACGTTTTCAAGATCCCCTTCGTATGCGGCTGCCGCAATCTTGGCGAAGCCTTACGCCGCATTGGCGAGGGGGCCGCGATGATCCGCACGAAAGGCGAAGCGGGAACGGGGGACGTCGTTGAGGCGGTCCGACACGCGCGTTCTGTTTTAGGCGCAATCCGTCGCCTCAAGAATATGCCTGACGACGAGTTGATGGCCTTTGCTAAAGAGATCGGCGCCCCCTACGGAGTGGTCAAGGAAACCAAGGAGTTAGGGCATCTGCCTGTCGTCAATTTCGCCGCCGGAGGTCTCGCGACTCCAGCCGACGCCGCGCTCATGATGCAGCTTGGCGTGGACGGCGTTTTTGTCGGCTCGGGCATTTTCAAATCGGGCGATCCTCCCCTGCGGGCCAAGGCGATCGTGGAGGCTGTTGCGCACTACGACGATCCGAAGATCCTGGCCGAGATCAGCAAAGGTCTGGGTGAGCCGATGGTCGGCATCGAGGTGAGTGAACTTCCCGAAACAGAACGACTGGCCGGGAGGGGTTGGTAGATCTCGTTGGGAGGGCGGCGATACGACACTCTGCAGACGACAGAACCCGAATGCGAAGGCACGACCGGGAAATCGAAGACCAATCTGAGATAAAAACGATTCTGCGCGATTCTCAGTTCGGTTTTATCGCTACCTCTTTTAAGAATCAACCCTTCATTCACGCAAACCTTTTCTGGTACGACGAGAAAAACCAGCGTATCTATTTCCACACAGCCCTCGAGGGTCGCGCGCGCAGCAACATCGAAACCAACCCCAAGATATGTTTCAGTGTAGCAACCATGGGTCGACTCCTTCCCGCCGAGACATCGATTGAATTCAGCGCCGAGTATGTTAGCGTGACGGTGTTTGGTAACGCGCGCCTTGCAGATGATGCTTCGGAACAACGGTACGGCTTGCAGGGCTTGCTCGATAAATATTTCTCTCAGTTAAGGCCGGGTGATGATTACAGCCTCATCACCGATGCGGATTTGCAGCGAACTTCCGTTTTCGCAATGGAGATCGAAACCTGGAGCGGGAAACGTAAGGTTGCAGGATCATGAAGGTAGGCGTTTTGGCGCTGCAGGGGGATTTCGCAGAGCACCTTGCTTTTTTGCGCAGATTGGGAGCAGATGGTTTTGAGGTTCGCCTACCTTCCCACCTGGACGACATAGAAGCCTTGATCATTCCAGGAGGCGAATCGACAACAATTGGGAAACTCGCCCACGCGTTCAACCTACTGGACCCCCTGCGAATCTTCGGCCAGACGCGCCCGATCTGGGGCACATGCGCCGGTGCAATTTTCCTCTCAAACGACACCTTGGAAGATCAGCATCTATTAGGACTGATGGACATCAACGTCGAACGCAACGCCTTCGGACGCCAAGCTGATAGCTTCGAGTCTGAAATCCCCGTGCCTTGCCTGGAGAATCCTGGGGCACCATTCCCGGCGATATTCATTCGCGCTCCTCTGATCGCCCGTGTCGGACCCGAGGTCGATATTCTCGCCCGCTTGCCCAATAACAACGATAATGGCATTATCATTGCCGCGAAGCAGGGACACTTCCTTGCCACGAGCTTTCATCCGGAATTATCCGGGGACGATCGCTTTCACCGCTATTTCCTGTCCCTTATGAAACGTGATCTATGACGATTCGCTTGTATGATTGGCGCGACCTAATGCTCCTGCACCGAATTCGCAATCGCGGGATCTGCCTTGATTCCAAGCTCACATATACGCGTGGAAAACCCGCTCTTAGGCACACGCCTCTGGGCACGCTCATCCCCGGCCACAACGTTTGTACCCTGGTGTCCCGAGCCGACAATTCGGGTGAATTATCGGCAGTGGGTCAGTTTCAAATTCGCAACAATCAACTTCCTGCACGCCTGGTCTTTATCAGTCCACGCGAGATCCTCTCCAGGACCGAGGGTGTCAGCCTGCTTGAAGCAATGGCACATATGGCGGGAGAGCGAGGCGCACCTGCTTTAATCGCCGAGATCGATGAACGCGACCCCGCATTCGATGGTTTGCACACGGCAGGTTTCGGTATCTATTCCCGCCAACGGATCATGCGACTTGAGAGCGTTATCGAAGGAAAAGCAGCTCATCATGATAAGGCCTGGCGTCCGGCCATAGACCGCGACTACATCGCGATTCAAAGCCTATACACCAACCTCGTCCCAGCCCTGGTCCAGCAAGTGGAACCTCCCCCCTCCCGTTATGGGCGAGGCCTCGTATACTGGTCACAAGGTGAGTTGCTCGGTTTCTTGGACGTTGAGCAAGGCCCACAAGGTATCTGGGCGCAGCCCTATTTCCACCCCGCGGCCGAATTAGGCGATGATCTTTTATCGGGAATCATGCTCAGCTTGTCACCCAACCAGAAACGCCCTCTTTTTATCTGCGTTCGTTCGTATCAGGGAGGACTCAGTCAATCACTCAACCGACTCGGTTTCGAGACATGCAGCAGCCAGGCGGTTATGGTTAAGCGCCTCGCCGCTCCAATCCGGCGTCAAGTCCGAGCAGAAATTCCGGCGCTCGACGGGACACAACCCGAGCCATCGGCGCCTTTTGCCAACGTCGTTCATCGCCCACCCATATCGAAACACACACACAGCCTATGACCCAGAAACGCATTACCGATAACTTAACCGACCTCCTCAGTGTCCTGCCGCCCGAAATCACCAGTCCGCTTGAGAAGATCAATCGTCCCGATGACCTGCTGGAGATCATCCTCGATCTGGGACGCACTCCCACTGCACGGTTCACAGACGGTGATATTGAACTCAGCGAGCTAGAGATTTCTCCGACGGAGATTAATTATGTCGTTTCCCGAATCAGCGACTTCGACGCCGACAATCGCGCTGGCATCGAGCGCACCCTGCACCGTATCTCGGCCATACGCAATCGGCATCGGGAAATCATCGGGCTCACCTGCCGTGTAGGCCGGGCTGTATACGGAACGATCGACATTATCCAGGATTTCATCACGAGCGGCACTAGCGTCCTTCTCCTCGGTCGCCCCGCTGTCGGCAAAACGACGATGCTGCGCGAAGCGGCGCGCATCCTGGCGGAGAAGAAACGAGTCGTCATAGTAGACACATCCAACGAGATCGCCGGAGACGGCGACGTACCACACCCAGCTATTGGCCGTGCCCGTCGCATGCAGGTGCGAGAACCTACCCTTCAGCATAACGTCATGATCGAGGCCGTGGAGAACCACAATCCAGAGGTGATTGTGATCGACGAGATCGGCCGCGAGCTTGAGGCAATCGCGGCGCGCACGATCGCCGAGCGTGGCGTCCAACTTATCGGGACCGCCCACGGAAACACGCTCGAAAATTTGTTGCTCAACCCAACTCTCTCAGATCTAATCGGCGGCATAGAGTCAGTGACCCTCTCAGACGAAGAGGCTCGTCGCCGCGGCACACAAAAGACTGTGCTTGAGCGCCGTGCAGCGCCGACCTTTACCGTGCTGGTCGAGATTCTTGATCGCGAACGATTGGCAGTCCATCACGATGTCGCTGCTGCCGTCGATGCCATGTTGCGAGGTCGACCACTTCATCCCGAATTACGCTACCGTGACAAGGACGGGGAGATACAAATCGAAATACCCAGGGCTGCAGCAACACCCCGCCGTGCCCCGCAATCCGGTTATAGGCGGCAGACCGCTCTCCCGACCGCTCCGCAGAACAACTCTGACGGGCCACCCTATTCGCCTACAGCGCCCCACATGCCTGGAAAACCCCTGACTCCAATCCGCATCTTTCCCTTCGGCGTCGCCCGCAATCGCTTACGCCAGGCATCCAAACGCCTGAGCGTACCCTCGGTTCTTGCAGATTCTCTTGGTGATGCAGACGTACTCTTAACCCTGAAATCGAATTTCCGGAAGCGCCCTCGAGTGATCAAAGACGCAGAAAACAGGCGGATGCCGATTTATGTTCTGCGCTCCAATACCGTAAATCAGATGGAGGGTTTCCTGATTGACCTCTACAATTTGCGCTCATCGAGCCTCGATGACCCATCTATGGATAAGGCTCTTGAGGAGGCGAATAACGCAATTCAGCGGGTGCTCGATGGCACTCGCTCGATCGATCTCTCACCCACCTCATCCTACATCCGCCGGCTGCAGCATCAGATGGCTCGTCAGGCAAACCTGGTTTCCCATTCCTATGGAAAGGAACCCCATAGACGCGTGAGGGTTTTTCGCAATTGAGTCTGTTTATCACTTTGGAAGGGCCGGAAGGAGGGGGGAAAACATCTCAGGCACAATGCCTGGCGGAGTACCTGCGCGCCGAGAAATTCGAGGTTCTGCTCACCCGTGAACCAGGCGGTTCTCCAATCGGAAATCAGATTCGGCGGGTGATTATGCAGCTCGAGAATACCGCCATGGATGCACACACCGAGTTCTTGCTTTTCTCCGCTTCGCGCGCTCAGCACATAGCTGAGGTTATTCGCCCCAGCCTGGAAGGCGGCGCAACCGTGATATCTGACCGTTTCTTTGACTCTTCGCTTGCTTATCAGGGCTATGGACAGCGCTTACCGCTGGAAATGCTAAAGGCGATCACTAACTTCGCGACCGGTGGTCTCACCCCGGATCTCACGCTGCTGCTCGATCTCCCTGTCGAAGAAGGATTGCAGCGCCGCGAGGCTGACGGAAACTGGAACCGCCTGGACGCTTATGACATCGACTTTCACCGCCGCGTACGTCGCGGTTATCTCAAATTGGCAGCCGAAGCCCCGGAGCGCTGGGTTATCCTCAGCGCCGAGCAATCCTTTGAGACCTTACAAGGAGAAATCCGGAGCGCGGTGAT
>DAOUDJ010000047.1:0-5429 GCA_034430795.1 Anaerolineales bacterium
CTTTAGAAACTATGAGAAAGAGGAGTTCAACAAAAGAAAGGTGGTTGGGGCCGTGTTAGCTGATAGTTTTGCCACCTCCAACTGGTACCAGTACTATCTGGCTGTCATGTGGTACAAAGAGAGATTTTTTGCTGTCTGTAAAGAGCAAGGACTCCCCATACCAAGATAACTTACCAACCCTTTTTAGGTGACAAAAAAAATTGGATGAGCTTTTGACTAGTATATGCTATAGTTTATTGAGATTACAGACTTGGCAGGTAACCTGAATTTTTCACCAAAGCCAAATTATGCACTATCATGTTAGAATGCTATAGTTTTTAGATTGCTCATATGTGGCAGCGTGCAAACCCGAACCAGTGTTGGATACTTTTCCGATAACACAACATTATGGAAATTGAAGGTACTGGCAAGAAAGTCCAAGTTCGAAAAACATCAAATTTTATTCAGGATTATATGATATCACAACTCTCGTGAATGTTTGGAGAATCTCAATCTATCACAATGTTCATGTCCGAAAAGCGTGCCACAAAATCTAGTATTTACCTAATTTTTTTGAATCAAGACTATCGGTTGCAATCTAAACAGATTTTTTAATAGTTTTCTCTGCAGAACATGACAAACATGGTACATGTTCCATCACTCCTGAAATTGAATGATACCAATTGGTATGCTTGAACATGGCGGGATTCAAGCTTAATGCAAGTATCATTGAACTACAGACATTGGCATACAACGAATATTTTCTTCTATAGATTTCATAACCGCCATGATTTATACTCATGTTTTGAACAGAGGAGGCCAATGGCACCTAGGCTTAGGACCCTATTTCCCCGGAGGATGGGAGCCCCGAATGAATGAGTCGATCTCTACCGATGAGTGGCCACCAGCTTTCTCGCTGGATCAAGAGCGAATTCTCAATCTCCTCACGGGTGATCGCTTTTACTCCAATTCCAGCGCAGCGTTGAGGGAAGCCGTTCTCAACGCCATCGACGCGGTTCACCGCCGCAGTCTTTCAGAACCAAGCCTTACCCCAAGCATCAACGTCAGATTCGATCGCGAGGCCCTTACGCTTTCCGTATCAGACAATGGGGAGGGCATGGATCGGGCTACCATGACCTCGCTCTTTGCCCGGATCGGAGCGTCAGCCGCAGAACTGGATACTGGGCGGGGGTCCGTCGGGGAATTCGGAATTGGAGTGATCAGCTATTTCATGGCGGGGGATTCGTTCTCCGTCCAGACATTCGACGGGACCAGCGAACCGATCGGTCTAAAATTCACGCGTCAAATGCTCGCAAGCGGGGTAGCATCACGACTCGAACCGACCCAAGAAACTAGAGGTACAAGTCTCGTAATCGATCTACGAGACAACAACACTTTCACGCTCCTGCTGCAGAGCTTTCCCCACTGGTGCCACGATGTGGCAGGTCTCATCGCATCTGAGCAACCTGACGGTAGTGAGTTGCATCAGGGCGACTCTCATCGACCCGATGCGGTCCTCGACTTGCCAGCTCCTGAGTGGGTTGAACGTGCACATCTTTCTCCCGTCTCGAAGCCTAAGGGCTGGGACTCCATGTCCGACACGTCAGCGATCTCAGTGCTTTATCGAGGCGTTTTCGTCCAGGAGTTTACCGTGCGTCGCCTCTGGGGCATCGAAGGATCAATCGATGTGGACCCAAAGCATTTCAAGCCTCGGCTGAACAGAGAAGGCTTCGTGGAGGGTGAGTTCCAATTAGAGGTTGAACAGTTCCTCCGGGAGTCGCATCCCAAGATCCTGCAGGCCATGATTACCCAAATCTCCAATGCCTTCAAAAAGGGCGACCTGAATAAGTGGACCGAACACCGGTGGGCGACGCTCTGGCTCTCGATCCCTCGTGACGAAGCCTATGCTGCAGCGGCTCAAGCGTGGGATCGCATCTTCCGAGAGATTCCGGCGTTCGAATTGGCCGTTGGCAACAAGTGGCAGCCACTCTCCCTTGAACGCCTCCTGACCCTCGGCGAGAACGTATACGTTGCACCGCTCCCCGACGAGAACCAGACAGATGTCGTCACCGCCGCGCTTCGCCTTTTGCGCCATACGGGTCGCGTCGTCATTCGTGGTCTTCGGCGTGAGCGCAGCTGGCTAAGACATGCAGGGAATTACTTTGGCACGACCGCCGACCTGATCACCACCGTGTTCGCCGATGAGCTTCCTCAACTAATCCCGTTGGCACCGAATGCCGACACCGTCCTCGCACAAGTGAAACCCGTGGCGACCCTCTTCGGCGGAACTCCATCCGTCGACCTTGTTTCGATCGGGAGTGACAGCCCACCGGTGCTCCGACTCCAGTCCCGGCTGATCCTCAACATCGATCACCCCAAAGGTAGGGCCATCGTGGACGAGGCCCTTACCGAAAACACGGGCCGCTGGTCACTAATCGCAATTACAGCTCGCCACTCGCACGAGCATATCTCTCAAGTAGCGGCTGCAGTCCGAGATTCTTCCGCAGGTCAAGAAACCCTTGGGCTGGTGAAGAGACGGTTTGTTAGAGGTCTCCTGTCGTGAAGTTACTTATCTTTGCCGGAGCTGGCACATCAATTGAGCTCGGTGTTCCTGCGATGGAGGGTATGGCGATCGAGTTCCTGGCCCATTCAGAACAATGGGACGTCGAACCAGAACTCGTTCGTCAGATGATGGGCACGATCCGCGACTTAGAGCTTCTCATCGAGAGCCTCGATCAGGTTTGCGCTGCTCGGCAACCGCTTCAGGCTCTTGCGAACCTGGGAACCCCGCTTGATCGCGTTGAAATCATCAGGTCAGAGGTGGAATGGTTCGTTCAACACGCTGCCGAACGGATCGCGGCACGTGATGCTCACCTGATGTGGGGCTCTGTTCTGAGGACCGTTACGAAACACGAGCTCATCTTCGTTACCACCAATTACGACAGAGCAATTGAACTCGCCACCAATGCGGAGAAAATCACACTTACGGACGGCTTCGAGTCCTTCGGTGACAAGGAGGTAGCGTCGTGGGTCGGCTTCGATGCCGCGAACAGCAATCCTACAATCGTGAAGCTTCACGGTTCTACTGACTGGTACGCCGAGCAGGCGACTGGCCATCCCCTGAAGCTTCGCCATCCGATGCCGCTCTTCGGCCGGGCGACACTCAGGTTGCCTAATGGCGAGGAGCTCGGATCATCTCTCGTTTTGCCATCCCGTGAGAAGCTCTTGACTAGACCGCCGTATCCGCGGCTAACACAGGCGTTTCTCAACGCCGCGGATAATTGCGAAGCGGCAGTTTTTGTGGGCTCGTCGCTGAGAGATCCTCACGTTCGAGATGCCGCATCAACCATCGCGAGCAAGCGACCTGTATTCGTGGTCAACTCCACGGGAAACTCGCTTGACGTGCCTCAGGCGCTGCCCATCGCGCAGTCGGCTAGCGAGTTCCTGATCTCAACTCTTCCTGAAGCCCTTTCGCACCCTGAAAAGCTCACGATGATAGCACCAACCTCGGGAGTTCCAGGGACGAGGGACGCGAACGTTCTTGGACTACTACGGATCGCGATGGATGTACAAGAGCAGATGGATCGCCGCTGTGAGGCTATCGAGTACCTTGATCAACGATCTGTGACCCTAGATGAGCATCTGGTCGGCAAGCTTCTGGCTGACGAAGATGAGACGGTATCGCGATACGCGCTTGGGTTGGTGGCTACTTCTCCCGGTCGTGACCGGCTCCTGGTCTCCGCCGGCGAGTCACCACACGCACGCAATCCCGCATTCGCTGAGGAGCTGGCCTTGTTGGAACAAATGTTTAAGGATGAAAAATAGTATAGGTTACTCATATCTGTTGGTCGGACCGACGACTATCTAACAACGATGAAGTTGACGGCCGCTTCGTGCCCGCAGCTTATCGCCGGATCGTTCAAGAATAATTATCCTAAACGTAACATCTGGAGACCTCGAAAAATCCATCAATACCATATGTATGTTTAATCTCCCCGATAGGGAACACTGCTGCTATGTGTTGCCTTAGACCAGTCAAACTGGTAAGCGTGGATTGAGGGTAAAGTTCACCTTTTTTTTATGGCTATACAGGATGTTGGGATAATGGGCTTTGGCGTTAAACCTGTCCTATCTCCAACAAAGCTGGAACAATTAAAGGCCATCAAGACTTGTGATATCATCAATCCCAGTCCTCAGGGCTTAGCGGGCGATATCTGCTATTTATCTGCAATTTACAACCTTTCAGAAATGCTTTTATATGATTTTCATATCTTCACCTGCATCGGTGGCTGGTCTGCCTTTTCTCTCTAACCAAGGTGAAGATTTCAAGATGAATTAAACAGGTCAGACACAATCCCAATTATCAAATATTTGAATCGCTAATAAGTGAATATTGAGACTGAGATCACTGAGGCAATATTCTACATCATGATTGCGTTGAAGATTCACCCTGTTAAATAATAGCTTTGGTATATCCTCCTTGTTTCTGATCTTTCAGAAAAATGCAAATATCACCAGATATTGCATCGTTCTATTTAATAGAGTAAATTTTGAAACATCTGAACAGGTCTATGGGGAATTCAGAAGGAGAGGGTCAGACTTTCCATATCGAGATTTTTTGGCCCTGGCCATAGAGCCCCCTGGCAAAAAAAACCCGTGCCTTCTACGGCACGGGGGCCCATGAAGCCGAAGCGACATGGGGATGAACCGTTAATAGCTATAATCGTCATAATTTGACAAAAAGTCAAGGAAAAAATCAGCTCAGATTTCATTTTTCTTGCTTCACCCAGGGAGGGAGCATAAGGGGGATGGGGACGGGTATACTTGCCCGCCGTCTCTGTGGCAGGGCACCGAAAGCACCCTAATATAAACCAACACCTGCAATGGAACTCCTGCAGGAGGGGCAATGGCCATCCTTGATTACATTCTTGACTATGGAATAGCCCCATCGTTCAATCAATAGATTCTCACAATTATAACAGTAGGTGTTTTCATTTCCCCTTCCGGGCACGTTTCCCTCATAGACATTATGGAGGCCGGTTTTCACACCTATCTCCCTTGCCATATGTAATGTTTCTACTGGTGTGCGTGAAAGGGTTGTCATCTCATAGGTGGGATAGAACTGTGAGATGTGCCAGGGGATATCCTGATCTACATCCTTTATAAATTCGGCTATCTGACGCAGCTCATCCTGGCTATCGTTAAGTGTAGGAATGACAAGGGTTGTTACCTCAATCCATATCCCGAGTTCTTTGGCGAGCTTGATGTTGTCCAGAACCGGCTCCAGGCGTGCCCCACATATCTCTTTGTAGAACTTTTCAGTGAAGGCCTTCAAGTCAATATTCATACCATCAAGATAAGGTGAGATCTCTCTCAGGGCCTCCGGGGTCATATATCCATTAGTCACAAAGATATTCTTGATTCCCCCGGAATGTGCTATCTTTGCTGTT
>DAOUDJ010000048.1:0-13266 GCA_034430795.1 Anaerolineales bacterium
GGTAAATACACACGCGATCGCTTCGATCGCGCCCGAGGCGCCCATCGCATGTCCGACCATTGATTTCGTTGAGGAGATAGGGATCTGGTATGCATGGTCACCGAAGAGCTTCTTAATCGCGTTGGTTTCTGTAGCGTCGTTTGCCGGAGTGGAAGTTCCGTGGGCGTTGATGTAATCAATTTCCTCAGGGTGGACTGCTGCGTTCTGTAGGGCAAGGTTCATCGTTCTCACCGCGCCATTTCCATCGGGATCAGGCGCGGCGATATGAAAAGCGTCGCTTGACGAAGCATATCCAGCAACTTCGGCGTATATCATTGCCCCGCGGTTTTTCGCGTGATCAAGCGACTCTAGAATAAGACATGCAGCCCCCTCCGAATACACAAATCCCTCTCGCTTTGCATCGAAGGGTCGTGAAGCTTGTTCCGGTGAGTCGTTGAAACTCGTAGGGATGGCGCGCATGGCGGAAAAACCTCCGATCATGAAGTCCGAAATGAGCGCATCTGTAGCCCCAGTGATTATGACATCTGCCCAGCCATTTCGGATCGCCTGTGCCGCCTCACCGACAGTTTGTGTTCCGGTGGCACAGGCGGTTGTGATGGTAATGTTCGGTCCATGCGCCCCGAAATACTTGGCAACATGGAATGCGGGCATATTCGTAAGAGTGGATGGAAGCACGAATGGATTAACCCTGGATAGCCCCTTCTCGCGAAGCGTAACGACTCCTTCCATGCCTCGATCCCACCCTCCAATGGCTGTGCCAAAGTAAACCCCAACACGTTCGTGTTTTGTATTATCTTGGGGAAGGGCTGCGTCATCCATTGCTTTGATCGCAGCAGTCAAGCCGATCTGGGAACACCTCGATATCCGCCGAGCTTCTTTCGCAGGCATAAATTGAGAGGGATCAAAGTCGGGGATCTCCCCAGCTATTTGGCAGGGCATATCACTGGCATCGAATTGTGTGATTTCCCGGATCCCGGATTTGCCTTGCAGGATGGAATTCCAGAAGGCCTCTTTATCAGATCCCAAACATGTGACCAAACCTATTCCGGTGATCACAACTGTGTTGCTGGTCTTTTGGTTGTTGATCAAGAGACAAGCTCCTATTTAGCAGCTAATCGTTCTCTGATTGCTGACTGTGTGGCTTCTAATACGTCGCCTTCGATCGCCTGACGGGCAACGCGGATAGCATTGACAAGCGCCTTGGTATCAGATCGCCCATGTCCGATAAAGACGAGACCATTTACACCTAAAAGTGGGGCTGCACCATATTCCGATGGATCAAGCAGCTTGCGTACATGAGCGAAGGCCGGTTTTGCAAGCAAACCTCCGATTGAGGATATGGCGCTAGAACGAATTTGATCACGGATGATGTCAATGAGGAATTTGCTTACAGCTTCGCTAGTTTTAATAAACACATTCCCGTCGAAACCATCGGCGATTACAACATCCACTTTCCCGGCGAAGATTTCTTTCGGTTCGATATTGCCGATGAAATTAAGGCCAGAGGCCTCGAGGAGTGGGTAGGTGTCCTTGACAAGCATGTTGCCTTTCCCTGGTTCCTCGCCGTTTGAGAGCATCCCTACTCTCGGGGATTTCTTGTCGAATGCTTGAGCGACATACACCGCGCCCATCACGGCGAATTGAAGCAAATACTCCGGTCGACAATCTGTATTCGCGCCGATGTCGAGCATCACGGAGTAGCCATCCTGCACGGGAAATGCTATCGCTAGAGCGGGGCGTTTAATGCCACGAATGCGACCGAGCCGAAATAAGGCTGTCGCCATCGCTCCGCCGGTGTTGCCTGCGGTGACGAACGCATCCGCTTTTCCCTCTTTGAGGAGGTCCATGCCGACAGCCATCGAAGTTTCTGCTTTCCCTCGGGCAGCTTTAGCGGGCTTATCCGTCATCTTCAGAACTTCGGGCGCGTGGATGATCTCCACCGCGTTCGGGTCACCGCCAATTTCGGCGAAGAGAGCCTCCATTTCAGCTTCTGGACCGACGAGCAGGATCGGTTCACCCCAGAGTTTATAAGCTTCAAGCGCGGCATGCAATTCCGGACCAGGGTGGGTGTCGCTGCCCATCGCATCCAGGACTATTCGCATCGAAACTTACTCCTTACTAACCTTGGATCAGGGTCAGGTCCATCGTTAAGAACTTGAAGCCACTTTGTGTATTCATCTGGGATTGCGACGCCCGTGACCGCATAGTAAAAGTTGACATCCATGGTGTGTGGGCTATAATACCGCGGTTCCATCCAAAATCGCGCTGGTGCTGGAATTGGCAGACAGGCATGGTTGAGGGCCATGTGCCGAAAGGCGTGCGGGTTCAACTCCCGCCCAGCGCACAAACGAAAGGTCGCCATTAGGCGGCCTTCTTATGTTAATATGAGAAAGGCCCCCGCTTTTCAGCGCCAGTGTTAGTCTTTCCCGATCATAGAAAAATGAATTATGTCCGTCTAAGAAAGGCAAGGAGCCGTACGAAAGCTCTAGATTAATTGCCAGAGTTGCGTTGAAAGTTCTCTTATCTAACCTTTATTAATGTTGCAGGATCTGAGAGAGGAAGAGCTTCGTTCGCTCTTCCTTCGGGTTTGTGAAAAGGTCATGGGGGGTTGTGTGTTCGACGATGAGCCCCTCATCCATGAATACTATTTCATCTGCAGCGGCGCGGGTAAAACCCATTTCATGGGAAACGACTAACATTGTCATGCCTTCCTTTGCAAGATCGAGCATGACGTCTAGCACTTCTTTAATCATCTCTGGGTCGAGCGCGCTTGTGGGTTCGTCAAAGAGCATGATTTTGGGGTCCATCGCAAGAGCGCGAGCGATTGCCACCCGCTGCTGCTGACCGCCCGAGAGTTGAGAGGGGTATACATCTGCCTTTTCCGGTATGCCCACCCTTTCTAATTGCTTCATGGCAATCTCAGCAGCTTCCGCTTTAGATCGTTTCCGCACGACATGTTGTGCGAGGGTGACGTTTTCCATCGCTGTGAGATGAGGGAATAGATTGAAAAGCTGGAAAACCAAGCCGATTTCCGCCCGTACTTTGTTAAGGTGTTTTTGATCCTTTGTAAGCCGCTCGCCGTCTATCCAGACCTCTCCCTTAGTTGGAACTTCAAGATGATTGACGCAGCGCAGAAGAGTCGATTTCCCCGATCCGCTGGGGCCGATGATCACAATGACCTTGCCGCGTTCGACCTTAAAACTGACGCCGTTCAGGGCCTGTACTTGACCGAAATACTTGTGGAGATTCTTGACCACGATGATGTGTTGCGCGTCAGTCATTTTTACGAAGCCGCCTTTCGATAGCCTGGACAACCAGAGAAAGAATAACTGTCAGGGTCAAGTACATAACGGACAACGTTACATATGCCTCTCGGAAGCGGAAGGTACTGCCCGCATAAAGGCGAGCGACCTGGGTGATATCGCGGACTGCGAGCACCGATACCAGCGATGAATCTTTTACCATGGCGACAAAATCATTTCCCAATGCGGGCAGCACGTTTCTTACTGCTTGGGGGAGGATCACGAAACGCATAGCTTGTCCAAAACTCATACCTAGTGAGCGCGCTGCCTCCATCTGACCTCTCTCGATAGATTGAATTCCAGCGCGGAAAATCTCGGCCAGGAATGCACCGTACGTGACGGATAGCGCCACAATGGCGCGTACGTTCATGGGGATGGATTGGTTGCTGAATAGAGAGAAAACAGAAGAAACCCCTGTAAGTCCAATCGTTCCAAGCCAAAGGCCAAAGGAATTGATGCTCTCCACGGCAATGGGGACGCCAACCAGGGCAATGAAGAAGATAAGGACGAGCATGGGAATTCCCCGAATGAGTTCTACGTAAAGACGCGCGGCGTTTCTAATTAATACATTGCGTGAAATCCTCCCGAGACCAGCGAGCAGTCCGATTGCGAGTGCAATCACATAGGAAATCAGGGATGTTTTAATAGTGATCTCTAAACCAATGCGAATGAAATTGAAAGCATTTCGATAATTTGTATTTGTATAAATCGTGTAGCCAGAGAAGATGGCAATGAGGATAAGCGCTACAAACCACCAGGGGAAATCTTGAAGGCGAGTTTTTCGATTTACTTCACGGTCCGCGGAGGATTGATCCGGCTGGAGAATGGATTTTGTGCTGTGTTCCGCCACACTCTACTCCCAGGGTATGCAACAACCGGTGTGCAATTTCTGTTCTCTGCACACCGGTTGTCAATAAGCCTTGGATGGCAACTTATCGGTCGAGGCTTGTCGGTCGTGCGGTGATTCTAAAGGTCATCATAGGTGATGCCAAAGTCTGGCCCGAAGTATTTCTTATTCACTTCGTCCAAGAATCCATCTGCCATCATCGCCTTGAGTGCCTCGTTTACAGGCTCGACGAGATCACTACCCTTGGGGAAGATGAAGCCGAGCTGGTCACTGGAGAGCGAAGGTCCCACGAGCTTGAGCACATCGGCGTTCACACCCAGGTAACCCTGTCCTGCGACCTCATCGATGATGACGGCGTCGATGTCACCGGAGATCAGCGCCTGGACGGCGAAGGGGAACTGCTCGAAAGCCTGGATGCGATCAGCAGGCAGGTACGTCGAGGCAGTCTCATAGTTCGTTGTGCCGGTCTGGGTGCCCAGTTTCAAGCTCTCGTCAGCGACGATGTCCTCCATGCTCTCGATGCGATCCTCATCGATGCGAACGAGTAGGCGCTGGTCCAGGTTGATGTAGCCTATTGAGAAGTCGACAATCTCGGCGCGATCTTCTGTGATCGTGATCCCATCGGCAGCGGCATCGAACTGACCGTCAGAGACGGCCTGGATCATGCCTTCCCAGGAAGCCTCGGTGTAGACAGGCGTGCAGTCGATGCGGACGCAGATCTCATCCCAGACTTCATAGTCCCAACCCGTGGGTTCTCCTGTGTCGGGATCGATGTAGTTGAACGGCAAGTAAGCGTTCTCGACTGCGATAATAACATCTCCTACCTCAGGCGCAGCGGCTCCACCGCACGCGGTAAGAAGAACCGCAACGATGGCAAGTGTAAAAATTAATCCTAACCTCTTCATCTCTTCCTCCTAATTAAAATTTATATTTCAAGTTAATCTTTAACAGTGAGATCCGATTGGTATGGCACCTCCTTC
The DNA here is from genome assembly GCA_034430795.1 of Anaerolineales bacterium. Lineage (GTDB taxonomy): Bacteria > Chloroflexota > Anaerolineae > Anaerolineales > E44-bin32 > E44-bin32. Next base: position 5,130 of record DAOUDJ010000048.1, read on the forward strand.
AAATTCTTGCGAAGAAGACTTGTTGTTCACAGAACACGTTTTCTTCTAATGCGCGGTAAAGACCTTTATAAAATAGCCGGAGTCTTGCAAAAATGCAAGAACTTCTTGGTGAAAGAAATTTAGTTTTGTTCTTGATACCAGGGATATTGACAAAAGCAGCGGAGTTGTTCTTTATCATAAATCAGGATTTCCGGAAGGAAACGAGGGTCGGATCAAGGTGTAATTTCTAAAATGGAGATCTCAATAAAATCCGCTTGCAGTGGGAGCAGGGGGCTTGCGAGAGTCGCCAATTGTGCCGGCGAAGGTGAGGTGTAAGCGTTCTCTGGGAGAAGAAGTGTGAGTGTCGTGAGCTCGGGAGTTTTGCCGAGGTCTGGTGCTTTCACACTCAGGGCGCGCAGGATTTGTGCTTGCAGTTTAAGAGCGACAAGCGGTTGATCTTCTAGCAACCGCAGTGTGCCAACCGCTGAAGCCCCATCATACATCTGATCGTCCAGAGAGAAGCCGCCCAGGTAATCGATCAGAGCACTGAAGCCCTCCTCATCTAGAACGGCGATTCCAAAGATGGGATGAGGGGAGAAATAGTCCATTGCTGCTATGAAATCAGCACCGTAATCCGGGGCCTCCCAAAGAGAGAAAGCCTCGCTGAGAGGGGTTTCGGTGTTAGGAAGTTGGAGGTCCGTAGGTATACCCAGGAGCCGGATCTCTTTATCAGGGGGGTGGAAGCTTATAATCCAGATGGAAAGAAGCTTCGGTTTATCGTGCTTGATCTCATCAACTCCCAGTACAAGAATGGAGACGGCTCCGCTGCGGATTGGTGTTGTGGGTGCGAGTTCAATCGATTCGAAAGGTGTTGATTGAGAACTCGTATCTCGTTCTTCATCTTGAAGGAGGACGCCAATAGCGCCTGCCGCGAAGCAGACCAACATCATTAGAACGAAGAGTACAACTGGCAAACGACTTCGCATGACTAATCCGAGGGTGTCTCAAGAGTAACAGAAAGTCGCCCGGATTGTACTCTGGGCGACTTTGGCCTGCAACGATAGTGCGCGTAGCTATGCTGCTAATCCCAGTAGCAAAACCGCACCAAACAACCTGCCAAACATGTAGGCGAGGACCGCGGCGAGAACGATGGGCGCGACCCATAATATACGGTTGAACAGTCGTTGGTTGCGGACTGCGGCTCCGGTAAGGCTAGCGGCGACCTTCCAAAAAGCAAGTTTTACATACGAGTTGAGGTTGATCAGATATTCGTCCATGGCTATTTTGATGTACTCATCTTTATGATCCGTCCCCGCTCATCTGCGACGACGCGAACAATGCGGCTGATCTTACGACCCCCAGGCAGCTCAGCCTTTCCTTTGTAGGTCAATAAAAATTGTACGTTTCCCTTTGTGCTGGATTGCTTGCGCACCGATGGTCTAACTCGGTCCATCTCGGGGAACTTTTTCCCGACAGCACGGGTGAGTTTCTTTATCGTTTCTTGATCCATAGTTCATTAGTTCCTTGAGCCGACAGCGGTGCGCCTTCTCAGAAAAGTTGGTAGGTCGAGATTCTCCATCTGATTGTTTTGTACCTGAGATGTAGAAGCGATTCCAACTTCTTCGAATCCTTGCGCGGCAGCAACTGGGCAGCCTCCCACACCGGTGAAGATCAAGATGACTTGCGCACGGCCGGTCATCGCTGGATCCGTTGTTGCGCCGAGAATGATATCGATATCAGGCGAGGTCACGTTTCGCAGCTCGTTAACAGCTTCCCCAACTTCGAAAAGCGTAAGGTCCTCACCTCCTGTGAAGTGCACGAGAACGCCTGATGCGTTTTCGAGGCCGTCAATCTCTAACAATGGGTGATGCAGCGCTTGCTTAATCGCCGCGGGTGCCTTCTCTTCACCTTTCCCCAATCCTATGGCCATGTAGGCACCACCGCCGCGCGTCATAATCTCGCGCACATGGGCGAAGTCTACATTGATCAAGCCGGGACGGGTGATCAATTCGGCGATCCCCTGAACTCCCTGACGGAGGACATCATCGGCGATGCGGAAGGCTATTTCCAGGCTTAGATCCCGCGGGACGACTTGCAGCAAGCGGTCATTTGGCACGGTGATCAGTGTGTGGGTGTGCGGCTGAATTTGACGTACACCTTCCAGAGCATGCTGGGAACGCTTGCTCATCTCGAAGCTGAATGGCATGGTGACTACTGCTACAACAACAGCGCCGACTTCGCGCGCGATTTCGGCAGCGATAGGGGCTGCGCCGGTACCTGTTCCACCGCCCATGCCTGCGGTTATGAAGATCATATCGGCTCCAGCAAGGGCCGCGGCGATCTCACGGCTGCTTTCCATCGCAGCTGATGCGCCGATCTTTGGGTCACCGCCTGCTCCCAGGCCGCGAGTGATCCGGGGTCCAAGTTGAATGCGGGTAGGTGCGAGACTGGAAGCTAATGCTTGCTGGTCCGTGTTGGCTGCGATGAACTCGACACCCATCACTCCTAACTCAATCATGCGATTAACGGCGTTTGACCCTCCTCCCCCTAAGCCTAGAACTTTGATCTTGGCCACTCCTAATTGCCGCGGAGATTCGGGTTGGGACAAATGCTGCATATACTCGAGGGGATTTGCATCAGACATTGATAACTCCAGAAGTGAGGTTCTTTGAAGCTAATTCGGCTGCCATCACAAGAAGTTCTGACGCATCAGCCATTCGGAAGCGGTTGACTTCACAACCCGCGTTGCGCAGCTGGTCATCGATAGCAGCAGGAATATCCGTCTCGCTTCCGATGACCGTCACTCGTTCAGCGAATTGGGCTTCTCCAGCAGAAAAACCGACAACAGGTTTCACGGCCAGCGCAAAGGGTCCTACATCAACCCAATCCTGGGCTATGTTGCGTTGATTTGTCATCGGAAGAAGTACGTAATGAGCGATGATTTTCTTGTGAATAGAATCTGATGTACGTGTCTCTTCGGCCGTAAATAGTTTCTTGACCTTGTCTCTAATTCGCTTTGAGGGCGATGGTTTTTCAATGACGGTTTCCCATCTGTCTCGCAGTCCTTCGGCAACTGTATGTGGATCTAGAGCGAGGTTGAGTACTGTGTTGGGGAGTCCATCACACCTGACATGCTCAAGAATTTCAGTAATAGCTTCAAGATCTGGATCAACCCCCGGTTTTTCAGCCTCTGTCCGTGGGGAAATACCACCCGCGAGCACCAGCATTGGAAGTTCAGTTCCAACAACATCGCGACAGATGGCGGAATACCACTCGTCTATTCGAAAACCACGTTGATCCTGGCTGCTGGCGGGAGTGGTGTATGGCTGTGCGGAGGTCCAGACCTCTGGGCCGCCAGTTCCCCAATCAAGTGGTTTCCCATAGCTCCATTGGTAAAGGCCGAGAGTGAGATTCTTTAGTAAGTCACCTTTCCCTCGGCGCTGGAGAGACCCCAACGCTGTTCGCAGAAATGCGGTATCCCAATAATCGCCACCGGGTTCTAAGGGAGGGAAAATTGGCTTTAGACCATACTCGGTCTGAAACTCGAGCAAGGGGATCAGATGATCGAGGAAGCGCTCAACCAAATCGCCGCGAGACCAGCTCGAGGGATCCCACTGAGCGCGCATATTGGGGCGGTCATGGAGAACGATGTGCTTGATGCCGTAATCCACGTAACTAGCGAAGAGCGGTCTAAGAGAGCGAACGTTGAGTTCGTCGATGGATGCTTCAAGGTGAACGATCGGCTTGATACCCGCCTCGATCAGTTCACGCAGGAAGAACTCGGGGATGGCTTGCGAACAAGAACCACTTAGCGTAAGCCAGGTTGTTTGAATGGATTGGAAAATTGGCAGCCAGCGGTCAATATCCGCTTGGGTGTAATGCTGCTGGTCGTGATAATAATGGAACCCGAGTCGATCAAATCCTAGGGACATGGCACTTTGATTCCTTCCTGCACTTATAGATGCAAGAAGCGTGCCATATTCCCAGGATCATGATATTAGCGAGAGACCGCCAGTTTGGTTACTTTCCCAGAAGCGTCTAGCGTGATGCGGGCAAAGTGAGGGTGGTTGCGATCGCCATCGAGTATGCGCTTGGAGAGGGTGATGACAGTAGATCCGCTAGTGGAGGAAGATTGTGATTTCGCACTCATCTGCATGGTAGGGCACGTATGATCCCCACCTGCGCAATGGAAGTGTTGGGGGTGGATCTTACACGTCGCTTCCTGCATGCCTGGAAGATATTGAGAAACGATGAGCCTGACCTTCTTGAGTGTGCTCGGTTTCAATTCATCAGGTGAGATATCTGATTCACCCAGGGCACAGACTGTCTTCATCAATTTGGGCCTGGTAGTTCTGCGAATGACGGATTTCTCGCCCGGCATTGGGCCGATATCTGACGGTGTGAATAATGGGTCGCCATATAGAACGAATGAAATCAAGGTCTTCTGGTCTTCGCCGTCGAGGAAACCTTGCCGGCGGTGCATCTCGGTAGCGAGCTTCAATTTGGCGCGTCGTAAAGCCTCCCCGACAGGCAATTTCTGATTGAGATTCAGCCAGAATGTCCGACCGAGAAGATCAGCGGCAATCAGCGGAGGGGTGATCGAACCATACGATATCTTTGTCGAGCCAACGACTGCCCGGCTGCCTGATGAAAGGAACTTAAGGCTGAGCGCAGAATCTGGGGTCTTCGCTATGGAATTTGCCCCATAACATGCTTCAGTGAATACGACTTTGGGAGCTCGGCCACTGTTCACGACATCCTCTGGGCGCAGTGCGATTGGAAACTCTCCCAAGGTGCTATCATCGCGAAGTGGATCGCGTTGACCATACCATTCGGGCGCATCCTCCAAACCATGAAGGTTGTAATACGAGAGGCGGGCAGGTCGCAAGGCGACGGAGGGCAGTCGGTTCGCTTCAGTTGGTGGTGAGGTGATCATAGCCCGAGGATCACCGATTGTTTTAAAGACTGAAAACGATGCCTTTCGCCATATGCTTGCTGTATACCCTAAAACCCTCTTGTTATCGCTGAAGATCCGAGAGAATCTGCGGAAAAGCCAGAGGCTGAACCGCTGGATTAAACCCATTGAGCGGTTCAGTTGGCGGTGATCTTGGGTCGAACGTTCCAGCTGGGTTACGAGTTGATCGAGGTCCTGATCGAATGGAATCCGACCTACTGGCCATTCTGGGGCAAAATAATTCTCGTCTGTTGCAGCGTATGGGTTGTCTGACGGAACTACTTCGTCATCGTCGTCTGTGGGATTTGGCAGCAGGTGGAATGGGACGATCCCGTGACCGCCGACGATCAGCAAGGCCCCGATCATCTCCCCTCGCTTGGCAAGGGCATGATCGAGATCCGTAATGCGGAGTTTAATCTCCCAGGCATTTCCAGGGTCACAGGGGGAGATATCGAAGGCGTCGAGGGTGCTCGGGTCGTCGGGGTAGATACGGTAGGCGGTCCATCCAGCGCGACGGCGGATCGCTTCTACCAGAGAAAGAACTGCATCGTTCACCCTCAAATAGCCATCCTCACCGAAACTCTGCTGCAGGCGTGTATGGCTTGAAAGCACGACATAAACGGGCGCGCGTCCGTCTTCATCTCGTGCTCGCTTCCGGGATTTTAAACGAGTAGCGAGGCGACGGAAATCCTGCTCTATCTCAATCAAGCTCTCTTCGGAGAATGGCTTTCCGCCACTCTCGTGAATATCCCCGGGATCAGGTCCTCTGAACGACTCCCACGGTTCGGGTTTTGGCAAGGAGTCTTTCGATAGCTCGGACCTTAGAGCGGGCGCGTCATGGATGTCCATTGGGGGATCGACGGGTCTGGTATCCCGCGCGACATTTCGACTGCCATCAACAAATTTCTTATCGAAACCGGCGGAACTAGCGATGCGGTTGTCGCCAAGTACAGCAGCTACATCCGCGGGAATCGGTCTGCTCAGATCTGCGGATTGTTCTTCTGGCCACAGATTACGATAGGGATGATCACTTCCCAGGACATCCATCGCGATCCTGCCGCTTGTATCATGGCTGACCGCTTGATGAAGGTAGGCGACCCCCTGGTCGACTTTCTCTTCAAGCAGCAGGTCTTTTGCCAAGGTCAAGAGAAAATGGACGCAATTCGGCCAACGCTCATGGCCCGTTCTTGCTAAGGAAGAAACAGCTGACTGATTGCCTGCCGCTCTCGATGCCTTAAGGGCAACAAGGGTAGGCAGCGCTAGCTCAGGATCGGTTGTAAGTGCCACTTGAGCGGCGGTGATTGCAGTTTGGTTATCTCCTCGGGCAAGGGATTTCAATGCTAGCTGAATCTGGATAACCCAGGCTGGGGCTTCTTGTGAATTAAGCTCATCGCCTCTGAGGGACTTTGCGCAGGCTTCGAAAATTCGGGCTCTTACGACCTCGCCGATCGTGCGCAAAGAACTGGCCATTAATTCGTAGGCTTTTACGCATTCCGGGTCGGTGGAGAGGACAGAATTCAAACGTTGAATGACTTCACGGAATTGGCCATGCTCCATCTCTGCCCGTGCGAGCATGAGCTGGACTTCGAGATCGCCTGGCCATGCTGCAAGCCAATCATTCGCTGTGTGCTTGGCGTAGTCAGAACGTCCAGCGAGAAACCCTGTATCGATGAGGTGAATGATGGTATCTCGGTTGATCATAGGGCCACCGCCTGCTTTTCCAAACCGCCATGGACCAATTGCAGCGCACGTACAGCAGCAAGCTGATGTAGAGCGTCCGGATCCAAGGGATTTATCGAAACGACTTTTTCAAACATGTCTGCTGCCTGCCCGTATGATTTTAAAACCTTCAGGATCAATCCTGCCTGTTTATAGGCTGCAGCTTCCTTCGGGTCGAGTGTAATCGCATGGAGATATGCTTCGAGAGCCTGTGTATCGTGCCTTCGAGCCTTATGGACATCTCCAAGTTCACGTGCAATTCGAGCGTCACCGGGTGCGATGGATGAAGCCTTCGTTAATACGCTAAGCGCCTGGTCTAGTTGACCGGTCTCTTTGTACTTTCGCCCAAGAAGGAGTTGATACTCCACATTGCGAGGGGCGAGTTTCGCTGCATGGCTGGCAGCTTCTAGAGCAGCATCCCTGTCGCCGGTCGAGGAGAATGCCTCGGAAAGAGCAGCCCACGCGCCCTCGAATTCTGATTCTGCCTCTGTGAGCGCCCGAAGATCAGCGACAGCCTCCTCGGTTCGGTTCAATCGAAGCAGGAGTTTGCTGCGAGCTAATTGGACAGCTCTGTCATCTTCGGAGACGCGCAATGCCCGGTCGTAAATCTGGATAGCTTTCTCAAGCTTGCCCTTATGAGCGAAAACGTCACCTAATCCAGTGAGGACTTCCACGTTGTTTGGAGCCAGTCGATAAGCTTTGCGGGCATGCTCGAGCGCAATTTTCACATTCCCGAGGGCCATGGCGGCTCGCGACGATCCGATTATCACACCTACATCAGAGGGCATTAAGGAGCAAGCTCTCTCAAACCAGGCTTCAGCTTTCTCGGCGTCTCCGATCGCTAGGGCAACCTCCCCGGCCTCTTTCCATACTTTGGGAGTGACGGATGACGTTTGTAAGCTTTTTGCATATGTGGCTTGCGCGTCCGTCAATTGACCTGCTTGACGGTAGCTACGGGCAAGCGAAGTTAGGTACTCAGCGTTCTCTGGTTCGAGTTCAACGGCATTCTGCCAGTGTGGTAAGGCGGCTTCCAGATTGTTGTTTTCCTGGTAAAGGAAAGCGAGCTTGGCATGCCAGGATGCTTCATCGGGCCAGACCGAAAGAGCGCTGTTGAGTGCGGTTATCGCTTTCTCATTATCCTCGGCCTTCAGCCATAGCTGAGCCTCAAGGAAAAGTGCAAGCGGGCGAATCATGGGGTTGCTATGAGTCTGTTGAAGCGTTTCGAGCGCCTCCTCAAATCTCCCGAGCATCATTCGGCTGATGCCGAGCAGGAGCCCATGATAGGGGTCCCTATAGCCAGGACCATTACTTTGAAGGAGGGTATTCTCAGCCTTCGCCGGTCTGTTCGCCCGGATTTGAGCCAGGGCGAACGCCTGGGTGAATTCATGAAGGATGCGCTGAGGTATGTTTTGAGATGCCATCCATTCGTCAGCAGTCTTCTCACCTGTGGTGAGTTCGAACCAGTTCTGGAGCAATTCGCCGATC
>DAOUDJ010000049.1:0-4410 GCA_034430795.1 Anaerolineales bacterium
GTCATAGGTTTGGTCTTGAAGTGTGTGCGTGTATTCATGCGCGTAAGTGAGACGTTCAACTCCCCCGAATCCCGAGCCACAGATCACGATCATGCCATCAGACTCGGTATCGTAGAAGCCGGCGACCTGCTCGGTGAGCAGGTCAGCGTAGAGCTGCCACAGATCGACCCCCGGCTCGATCAAACCCAATAGAGAGAGAAGGCGAACATCATGAAGAGCATCTTCGTGAGTGTAATCACCGAGGAAGTCCTGAATCACACGCTCGCGGAGCTGGGCTGGCGCGAGAAAGCTGCGGTTGACGGATTTGGAGGGCAGGAGGCCGCGGAGCTGGATCACCTGGGATTCGATTTCAGCCATCTGGCTGCGAAGCTCTGCGTCGAGAGGGGGACAGGCTGATGGATCTGTCACCTCTGGTGTCGGGCTCAGAGTCGGAGATGCGGCTATCTCCGTAGGTGTTGATGCAGTCGTGGGAGAAGCCGTCACAGTGGTTGGGCGTGCGCTGCTCTGGCAGCTGTTCAGCGTCAGGGCAACGGCAAAAGCGATCCATAGCAGGTGATGTTTGAGTCTCATAAAAACCCCTGTCGGTCGAGATTGTATCACCGCTCTTCTGGGCATCCCAGGAAAACCATGATCCAGGAGCATGAATATTTTTAGATTCTATGCTCTCTGTAGGAGCGGAATGGTTCTATGGCGCCGCGAGGGGGATTCGAGGGGAGGATGGCGGCCTGTAGCTGTCATTCCAGAGTCTTGCATAAGCAGCTTGTTCGCGTTTCCAGCGGTCGTCGTCCCATACCAGTTCAGGCTGCGCAACGGCGCGTACGCGGTCTAGTTGTGGCCAGCCGCCCTGGGGCAGGGTTAATCCCAGACGAACCCGCCGCATAAGCAGATCTTCGAGGTGAACAATTCCCTCAGCGCGTGCGGCCCAGCGCAGCTCAGCCCAGAGGTAAGGGGATTCGCCGATCGTCTCGAGTTCGCCATCTTCCGCGCAGGATATTATCTCAGGTGCATCATCCCCGTATCTGCCGAGTAGTCGTAGGCAGATAGCGGGGTCAAAATCACAGGCCAGCGCGTAGTCGCGTGGAGGTAGATTGAGCATTCGCTGCGTGCGATCAGGGAGCTGCGCCCCGGAGAAATATCTGTGAATGGAACGCAGGGTATCAAGTGCCATCACCCGGAAAGTTGTCAATTTGCCTCCCGTGACCGTTACCAAACCTCGATCGTCCCAGATGACGTGTTCGCGCGATTCGCGAGACGGGTCAATCTTCCCTGTATCAACAACGGAGCGCACGCCGGCGAAGGTAGCCAGCAGGTCATCCGAACAGAGATCTACCTCGAAAACTCGACGGAGGCCCTCCATCAGATAGTCAATCTCCTCGGTTTCCATGGCGGGTTCCGTGTCCAGTGGATGGAGATGTTCGGTATCCGTCGTTCCGAAGAGCGTGACTCCTTCCCAGGGTAAGGCAAACACGGGACGACCATCGATTGGATGTAGAAAGCTTACTGCGCGAGTGAGAGGAAGGGCATGTTGAGGGAATATCAGATGGCTGCCGCGTAGTTTTCGCAGGCGCGGTTTCTTGTCGATCATGGATCGAACTGTGTCGGCCCAGGCACCGGTAGCGTTAATGACTACCTTGGTCTGGATCTCCGCTGTGCGATTGCGGCCATTGGGTGAAACGTCCCGTAGTGCAATTCCACGTACCGATCCATCCCGCGTGCGCAGCACACCCTTAACTTGAGCATAATTAAGGGCTACTGCACCATCCGCGACGGCTTCGCGTACAATGCGCAAAACCAATCGAGCATCATCTGTCTGTGCGTCAAAGTAGCGGTAACCGCCTTGCAGCCCCACTGAGGTAAGCTGCGGGCAGAGCGACCGAAGACCCTCTGGACCGTAATGGCGGTGACCCCACTGCAGGCCAATGAGGTCATAGAAGATCAGTCCGGCGCCGAAGACCCATCCCGGGATGCGGTCATTAGCGTAATTGACGAGCAGGAAGCCCAACGGATTCACCAGCCCTCTCCCTTGCTTGAGGAGTGCTTCCCGCTCACGCACGGAATGGTATGTCAGGCGAAATTTGGCCTCGCGCAGGTAGCGAAAGCCGCCGTGCACGAGTTTGGATGAGCGGCTGGATGTGCCGGAGGCGAAATCCTGGCCTTCGACGAGCAGCGAGCGTAAACCCATCCGAGTCGCTTCGCGCAGTATCCCCGCGCCGGTGATGCCTCCCCCGATGACGATGATGTCCCAGGTCCCTTTAAGGCGGGACCAGACATCATCGCGCCAGCCGCGTTGCCACATCTCGCTGTTCAGCCTTTCCTTGGTCGCCGGGTGCGCCGGATGGGAGGGGAAATCATGAACGCGGCCACCCCTTCCCTGGGTTGAGAACTTCTTGGGGGTCGATGGCTTTGCTCATTCCTTCCAGAAGGCGCAACCCGATCGGTCCCTTTTCTTCCTCCATGTAGCCGATATGGTCAAGACCGACGCCGTGCTGGTGGCTGATGGTCCCGCCATTGGCGATGATCCTGACGGATGCGGCATGCTTGGCTAGGGACCAGATATGCAGAGTCCGCTCAAGATCCTCACCGATGGGGAAGATGTAGGTGATGTAAAGGCTCGCTCCATCGGTGTAGATATGCGAGAGGTGAGAGAAAACGAGTGAGCGGGATCCTTCAGATTGGAAAGCTTGTTCAATCGCTTGGATCACATCGGCGCGCGCAGCTTCAACCCCTCTCCAGGGAAGCGCGGTTTCCAGAGTATCCAGGGCATACCCCAAATCCCAGAGCGTGTTACGTAAGTAGGGGGTGAAAAAACGCGATTTCTCCCACAGGCGACCGATTATCGTTCCGACAGGAAGTCCGCCGAAGCGCCGCAGGATAGTGCGCACCTCCCGCCGGGCGCTGGAAACGAAAACGTGGTCGCCGGTGATCCCGTAAATTAACAACGTACGGCCAGCGCCGTGTCCAAGGAGGCGAAGGCCGTAATCCGCGAAGGTAATGAGTCTCTCTCTCCCGGCAAGAGCCAGCGTGGTCTCCGTCTCGAGTGGATCGCTCAAACGAGCCATGGAGATCGGAGCACGTGTCTGGGCCAGGGCGCGCATAGCCGCCATTCCGCTTTCCCAATCACGGAAAAACGCGCCGAAGAACATCTCCTCCTCGGGGAGAGGGCTCACCCGGACCTCGGCTTGAGTGATCACGCCCAGACGTCCTTCCGACCCGAGCACGAACTGGCGCAGGTCCGGACCAGCTGCGCTGGCGGGAAGTGAGGGAAGTTGGATTTTACCCACAGGAGTCTCTATGGTTCCGCCGGCGAACAAATCCTCGATTCGGCCGTAGAGGTAAGACTGCTGGCCGCTTGAGCGGGTGGCAATCCAGCCCTCCGAGCGTCGACAACTCCCAGGATTGCGGAAAGTGGCCCAGTGTATAGCCATGTGGGTTGAGCTGCGCCTCGATTTCAGGACCGGTTACGCCTGCAGAGAAAAGGGCCAGGCGGCTTTCCTCGTCCAAGTTTAGCAGCCGGTTCATACGCCTCATGTCAACGGTGAGAGATGGGCGAGCGCCCGGCAGAGGGTTAATGTGACCTACGACGCTGGTGCCGCCGCCATAGGGGATCAGCGCGCAGCCCATTTCCTGAGCGAACCTAAGGAGATCCCGGACATCAACGCCGGTCTCAGGTGTGGCCACACCGTCGGGAAATAATCCGATCTTTCCAGACCGCAAGGCGATCCAATCGGGAAGACTCTGTCCGCGGGCGTGAAGTAGACGGGTTTCGACGGCAGTGGAGATTAAAGGGTGGTCAGGAAGTCGGGTGGGAGGTACTGCATCGAGCGATGTCTGAAAATCTGCGTCTGGAACATGCATGCCAGCGCCGAGGAGTTCCTCAAGATAGGTGAGCGCCGCGAGCGGTAAATGGAAAGTTCTTTTCGTCTCTCCCCAGCCGTTCCAACGTTGCATGGTTTTCATCCCATGGCGCACGAAATTGCCGTGGCGAACACACCTCGGTGACGCAAGATCTACGTTATCAGGCAGTGGTGTAGATGTATTATGCACCAGTCTGAGAAAGTTATCTACCACTTATCTAACTTGTAAGAACTCAGGGTGAAAGTGAAGACGGATGCCGCGAAGGACATAATCGCGCAGAGGCGGAAAATCGTTGCCAGAGGGTATGAAACCAGGAGCCAGAAAGCAATAGGAGGGCCGAGCGCGCTGCCCAGGTCGCCAAAAGTGAAGATCACGCTGAGCGTGCGCCCTGACAGGCTTGGCGGGGTGCTGTCGCCCACATATGCGGTTGTCAGCACCTGAACGCCGCTGGCCGTCAGGGCAGAAAAGAGCACTCCGAAGAGCGCCAGCGGCAAGACAGGGGAGCCCATGAGCCACAGCCCGGCGGCGCCGATCATCAGAGCGGCTCCGATGATG
>DAOUDJ010000050.1:0-29394 GCA_034430795.1 Anaerolineales bacterium
CAGGGGCATCGTCGATGTCTCTTTTAACGTAGATGAAGGAGAAATTTTTGGCTTCATCGGTCCCAATGGAGCAGGGAAATCAACAACGATCCGCTTGTTTTGTTCTTTGATCTATCCTAGCTCAGGGGAAGCGAAAATCTTCGGCAAGGACGTCATCAAGCATGGACCTGAGATAAGGCAAGATATTGGATATTTGCCCTCCGAAGTCTTTTATTACGACAGGATGAAGGTCATCGACTTGCTAAAATATTCCGCGAGTTTTTACAAAAAAGACTGCACGGAGAGGCTGTATGAATTAGCTGAAACTATGGAGCTTGACCTTAAGCGCAGGATAGACGATCTCTCCTATGGTAACAAAAAGAAAGTGGGCATCGTGCAAGGGCTTTTACACCAGCCTAAAATTCTTTTTTTGGATGAGCCAACCAGCGGTCTTGACCCTCTTATGCAGAAGAAGTTTTACAAACTCATTCGCGAGGAGAACGAACGCGGCGTGACGGTTTTCCTCTCATCGCACATCCTTGGTGTTGTGCAGAAAATGTGCAGCCGAGTTGCCATCATCAAAGAAGGCCGCATCGTGGATATTCAAGACGTACGAACGCTACAACGCGATAATTATAAAAAGATCCACGTTGTGGCCGACGAGATTGATGAAAAGGTATTCGATCTTCCTGGTGTGATTAACCTAGAGAAGGAAAATGGCGCTGTCAGTTTCTTCTATAAGGGTGATATCAATCGGATCACTAGTGCAATCAGCGAACAGAAATTATCTGATTTAACGATTGAAGAGCCTACCTTAGAAGAGATCTTCATGCACTATTACGAATAGGTGATTGCTATGAATATTTACAAGCATGAATTCAAGATGAAAATCAAATCTGTGATCATCTGGTCTTTGGCTATCGCATTAATGATTTTCATCTACCTATCCATTTACCCTTCAATTGCTGTAGATGCAGAACTTCTGAGTGAAATGATGGCAAGCTTTCCGGAGGAGTTTTTAATAGCTTTTGGAATGACGGATATTGACATGTCTACGATCCTTGGCTTTTTCGGGCTCGTTTTCCTCTTCGTTCAGATCTGTCTGTCAATCCAGGCTGCCAACTATGGGTTTTCATTGGTCTCTGTTGAAGAAACGGACCTGACAGCTGACTTCCTGCTGGCAAAACCAGTAGGGCGCACCAAGATCATGACCAGCAAATTGCTCGCGGCCATAACGGGCCTGACCATCACGAATCTTGTTGTCTGGATCAGCAGTTTTGGTTTCCTGCGCATCTATAGTGATGGAGGGCGATTTGATACAAAGCCCGTGCTGTTTCTGCTGCTCAGCATCGTGATTTTCCAATTGTTCTTCCTCACGGCTGGGATGCTGATCTCATTGCTGGTGAAAAGGGTAAGAAGTGTAACGCCCTACTCGATGGCGCTAGCGTTTGGATTGTATGTGTTGAATGCCTTTGGCGGAATGATCGGGGAGGACAAGCTTGAAATCCTGTCGCCCTTTAGACATTTTGAGCCAAACTACATCCTTAAGCACGCAGCCTATGACTTGCCCTTGGCGTGGATAAGCGTAGCTGCAATCGTTATTTCTATTGTTGGCAGCTATGTGTTGTATTCAAAAAGAAATATCCGTTCCGCGGTGTGAGGAGGAGAAGTGAATATCTTCTTTCGAGAACTAAAGGCGAATTTTAAATCTCTGCTCATTTGGGGTGGGATCGTCATCTTGTTCAACACCATGGGCTTCGCAAAATTCACTGCGTATTATGAAAATCCTGAGTTGTTGGAGGTTATGAATGGTATGCCTCCTGCAATGCTGGCTGCATTTAATATGGACGCCTTCAATCTAACCACGATATCGGGCTTCTTTGGCGTCATGATCACGTTCTTCGCGCTACTTTTATCCATTTCTGCTGTGATGTGGGGAAGCGATATTATTTCGAAAGAAGAGCGGGACAAAACTGTCGAGTTTTCTCTCACCTTACCGATTCGACGGAGCAGCCTCATCACCGCAAAAACTCTGGCAGCGCTGGTTAATTCCATCGGTTTACTGGGTATCGCTTGGGGCATCACACTGGTCAGCGTGTCAAAATATCAACCCGACGGTGATTTTTATAACTTTCTAACCCTGGGTATGCTGGCACTATTTATCGTCCAGATTGTCTTCCTGGCCATTGGCATTTTCCTGGGGTGCGCGATGAAGCAGCACAAACGGGCAAGTTCTACGGCGGTATTTCTATTGTTAGGGACCTATTTCCTCTCCATTATCTCTGGTTTGAGCGAGAATCTGGAGTTTTTAAAATACTTTTCACCTTTCAAATATTTCGATCCTGCTACGCTGCTGCATGAGTCAAAAATCGACCTTCCCTTTGTGTGGTTGTCTGTTGGGATCATTGCTGTGAGCATGATTGGCGCGTATGTGACGTACTCAAAGAGAGACTTGTATATTTAAAACATCCATTCTTGGTGCCGATTAAGCACAATCAACAGATTCATTGATAAAGAAGCTGCCTAAATTCACTAGGCAGCTTCTTTAGATGTGGGAGTGTGCAGCATCCTGCGGATAAACCCGTAATCAGCGAGCGCTGCCCTCAGGAGGCAGAACCAGGTGGATGAGTCACCGCAGGGGTATACGCAGCGGGTTGAAGACCCCACCCGGATCGTATGGGCTCTTCGAAGTATTATTGATCAAATGTACGTTAACGCTTATCTCAACTCACGTCATCAAATTGGTTAGTAGTAATGTAGCCGGTTAATCCCATCTTTAGAAAAGAAGAGGACGTAGGATTCCAGTCCGAATGGGGTTCTACTCCCCTCCCCTCTACTGCAAAACCCGCGGATATCGGGGGGGCTGCCTCTATCATTGCCTGGATATGCGATCAAAAATCAGGCTTCAACAAGATAATTTCGCATCATACCCATGTCTTCGTGTTCCAGATTGTGACAATGATAAAGATATAACCCTGTGAAATCCTCGAACTTGAGCAAAACCTTGACGCGCTCACCCGGCACAACTAACACGGTATCATGCCAACCCTCGTCCACAAACCCATCGCTGAGTGTGTCCCAGGCAGCTCGTCCCGCCGCACTGATATCCCGCTCGATGATCTGAAATTGTAGGCCGTGGATATGCATCGGGTGTGGCAAAGCCATCCCGCCACCCATCATTCCCCGCCCACCTCCACTCTGATTGGTAAATTGCCAGACTTCGAGATCGCCCAACTTGACCACTTCATCCTGAGCGACATTCGTCATCTCAAACGTGCGTCCATTGATGGTCCAGCCCATACCCATACCCGCACCCATCGCTAGCGTGAAGTCGCGCGGCGAGAGGCGATTGATAGCATCTGCTTCGTTGTGCCAACGAATCATCGGAAGGCGTTCCGGCATCGTCACGGAGATATTTTCTGCCCGGTCAATCTGAGTGGTCATGATCGGGAAGACTGCTCCACCGCCGGGGGCAGCTAATGGCAAATTGATTAGACGCACCTGGCTTCCCACATCGCGCCCGCTGAAGTCCATCCACAAATCGATGCGCTGGGGGGGTGCCAGAGTAATGGTCTCTTTTTGAATGGGCTGCTCCAGCAAGCCGCCGTCAGTAGCAATCACTGTCATCGGCGTGCCATCTTCCCAACCCAGCTTATAAATGCGCGAGTTCGAGCCATTAAGTAGGCGCAAACGATACGGGCGCGTCGCAACCGGCAGGGTGACATCGGGCTGCCCGTTGACCAGCACACGGTCTCCCAAAAAGCCCATCATCTGATCCATCATGCCGTTACCGCCGTAAACCAGTTGGTTATCTCCGTCAAAAAGACGATCCTGGATCACAACAGGTACGTCGTAATCACCGGATGGCAGGCCCAGGCTGCCTTCCTCATCATCGCTGATCAGGAAAAGACCAGCCAACCCAAAGTACACTTGCGGCCCAGTCCGTCCGTGCGAGTGTGGGTGATACCAATAAGTTCCAGCGCGGTCGAGAACGGTGAAGTCATAAACATAGGTCTGACCAGGTTTGATCGCCAAACGGGGATGACCATCCGCTTCTACCGGAACATGCAAACCGTGCCAGTGGACGATAGATTCCTCGGGTAGCTCATTGGTGAAATGGACGCGGATCGTCTGCCCTTTTTTGACATAAAAAATCGGCCCTAGATAACTGTTTGGAATCGTCCGCAAAGCGTTGGCAGGACCGCTCAGGACTTCACCCTGATACCTATAAACGCTCGTCGCCTTTCCCGAGAGGATTTGCGCCTCGCTTTCGATAGCTTTCTACGCTACCTCAACATCTGGCACGCCTTTAGGGATTGTGTTTGCACCCGATACATTTATAGCGGGGAGAGAGGTCGGCGTGATGTCGCTCGCTGCGCAGGCGCTCAATAATGCGACCCCTGAATACCCCAACAGATGGAGAAAATGTCGCCGTGAAATTTGCTTTGAAGTCATTCGTGCTCCTGTATGATGTAAGCATGGAACTATTCGGGTATTATAGGGGGTAATTCTCCAATAAGGCAGGGCAATTCTGCGCATGGCCTTCCTAATCATTGGGCATCTACAGTTAATTTACCTCCTATGCCCAACAAGCGCAAAGCGGACAAAGCCCCCACCAGGCTGTTGACCTTCTGCAGCAGCACCGCCCAATTTAGCTCCAACTAACCGAATGCCAACAGAGAGAAGACAAAAAACGCAGCTGCGATTAAATTCACGGCATGATTAATAAGCGACGATACTTCACTTTGTAAACGTACCATCGGCAGCGAACTCGATCAAACCAACAGCGCCGGGCGTCTTTAAGATACAATCTTTGATCATACTTATCCCAAATAAAGGATGACGTATTTACTATGACTAAGAAATCCCGATCATCTCAATTTTCGAATCGCACAATTTTCATCGTTACCCTTGCGGTACTTGCTCTCATCGCTGGCGGTGCCACCTGGATCTCCACCGCCAATTCTGCCTCAACAACCGCACCTTTTATTGCCTCCCAACGCATCACTCCGCTCGAATATCAAAATCAGTTCGGGGATGGCACCCCTCACCTGCTCATCGATGTCCGTACACCGGAGGAATTCGCCTCCGGTCATATCCAAAACGCTGTCAATATCTCGGTTGAGACTCTACAAACCCGACTGGATGAAGTGCCAAGGGACATTCCTGTCGTGGTCTACTGCCGCAGCGGCAACCGCAGCGCCTCCGCAGCGCAGATCCTGACTGAGAACGGCTATCAACCAGTTTACGATCTTGGTGGAATTCAAGATTGGGTGGCTCAGAGCCTACCGCTTCAATAACGAAGATCTAATTCCTACTCCTCAAAGCGTAAAGCTGGTCTCTCATTCGGAGGCCAGCTTTTCAGTTTCACACGAGGGCTTGCGCCTGGATAACAGCTTCGCTTACGAAACGTATACATAGCTCCAGGAGATAATCTGGAGGAGAAGGAACGCGACCATCGCAAACACAGAAGGTGCCGGATTGTGCTGTTTGGTAAAGCTGACAAACCCCCAGACACTCAAGGGAACGACGATGAAGCTGCATAGCTTAACCAGCGGCGGATATTGGGAGTGCCAGTAAACCCAAGTATATGCACCCAGCATCGTCAAGAGGTACAAGAATCGCAGTTGGGGAACAGAAAGTTTTGTCACTAGCGTGAATTTTCCAACCGCGCGATCCGCCTGTCTGTCCGCCCAATGCGTTGCTAGAAGATTCACAAAAGCAAACAACGCGAACGGAACGGCCGCAGCCATGATAAAGGTGTCTACCCGATGATGGATCACGGCATACCCGTAAATCGGCAACAACCATGCACCGAGCAACGCGTTATCGATCTCCCCCCACCCTCGCCAGGCGAGCTTCAGGGGTTTGAGCGAATAGCCCCAACCAAAGAAGGCCGCCAATCCGAGTATGTAAAGCGATTGTCTGGATAGGTCCCCAGAGATAAAACCTAAGACTGCTATCGTGAAACCCAGGATCACTGGCGGGATCGCTCCCCTGAAGGCGAGATTTTTATCGAGACCCGAATCCTGGAGCGCACCACTCCCACCTGAGTAAAGCGTCCTCACGGTCAACTTATCCGTTTCGTAATCTGCATACTCATTCACGAAATGAATGGAGACAGGAATCAGGATCGCAGACCCCAGTCCAATCAGGTATGAAAGGGAGGACCATGGTGATCCACGTACCAGAGCCATCAGGATTCCCCACGAGAAAACCAGGGCGATAAGCAGAATTTGCTCAGGGCGAGCCATACGAAAGAACAATTTTAAATAACGCATCATAGATTTCAACCAATCACGATTTCCTCATAGACGGCTATACGAAAACGAAGGCCGGAACGTCTCAGATCGTCTTCCCCATTCCAAATCCAATTCGTCCATTCCTAAATCAACACATAACTTGTTGTCATTAGCAGCAGCCATTTCAACGGAGGGTACTTGAGATCGTTCGGGTTGCGTCTCGTTAGGGGTGCTGTATATTCCTAGGTCGATATGACAAGGATCTCGAATTACAAATCAATCCAGGTCACATCAAGGGTCTGCAATTCGACAATCGCGATCGTGCTGCGTCCATTCATGCCCATCAACTCACCCGGGTTAAGCAGGAGACACGAACCCTCCAAGCCTTCATAAGCAGCATGATCGTGACCGAAGCAGACAAGATCGTAGGAGCCAGAGCGAGCCAAATCGCGTGCGATCTCGGGATAATGATTTACACCGATCCTCACACCATCGATTTCCATCCGCGCAACCTCACCATGAAGTTGAATATTGGGATAAGCCGCCGCCACCCGAGAGATCCGCCAAGGGTCTCCGTCGTTATTGCCCCACACGATGTGAATAGGCATCTCGCTAAGCCCTTCACCAAGACGCTTGACTACAAATGGTGCACAAAGATCGCCGCAGTGTAGAACCGCGTCCGTTGCGCACAGGTGCTGCATCGCTGCCTCAAGTTTCCAGATATTGTCGTGTGAGTCGCTCAGGACACCAATCTTCATAATCACTCCACTATTCAGATGATTAGTTTTACCATATCGCTGTTGGCGTCTTCGACCAAGCATTAACAAGTGCAGGGGCGCATAAGCTGCGCCCCTGCGAAATCACAAACCTATACCCGCGTCAATACTATTTCCCTAGACGTTCCTTGAAGGCTGCGGTGAGCGCAGGGACAACATCAAACAGGTCACCGACAACGCCAAAACGCGCCAGCTTGAAGATTGGCGCTTCAGGGTCCTTATTGATGGCAACGATCGTTTTGGATGTGCGCATCCCAGCAAGATGTTGAATGGCGCCGGAGATCCCATTGGCGATGTACAGATCGGGAGAAACGACCTTCCCGGTTTGCCCAACTTGATTGGCATAAGGAATATAGCCCGCATCAACCGCCGCACGGCTCGCCCCCATAGCTGCGTTGAGAACGCTGGCCAGGTCACTTACAAGCCCGAAACCCTGTTGAGCACGCCAGATTTCCTGTTCCTTTTCGTCAGTAATTTCGTCTGGAGGTGTCAGGCTGGGATTGTTCGAAACCCCTCGCCCCCCGGAGACGATGACTGCCGCATCCGTCAGACTCACTCCCCCCTCCGCATCTTTATAGCCAAGAACCTCGGTGAGAACATCGCCAACCTCGAACTCGAGGCTTGTGACCTCCCCGCTGCGGCTTGCATCCGGCTCTGGTTTTGGGAAGGCACGGCTCCGCACTGTGAAAATCTGCGGTTTGCGTTCTTTGATAACCACTTTGGAGAGCAGTTTCCCAGCGTAAATCGGTCGAGTTGCGAGCACCAATCCACTCTCGACTTCGATCTCGATCACATCTGGCGCGATGCCTGTCTCGAGGTCCACAGCGACCATTGCTGCGAGTTCACGTGTCCGTCCCGAGGTAGGTAGAAGTAGCACATCGGCCTCAGCAGCTACTTTCGAGAGCACATCTGCGTAGGGTTCAGGCTGGAAATCGGCCAGCGCGGGGTTCTCTGCAACAACTGCGTCGTCTGCGCCATACTCGATCGCCTGTTTTGCGAGCGGTTGAACATCCTGTCCAACGAGGACAGCCGTGACTCCCGTCCCAAGGGATTCGGCGATTTTTCGAGCTGCCCCAATCGCTTCCCAGGAAGCAGGTAAAGCCTGGCCCTTGAAGTGATCTACGTAAACGAGAACTTTATTAGTCATCAGACCACCTTCTCTTCTAGTAGGCGATCAACTAACTTCGCAGCGATCTCCTCAGGGGTATCCCCCTCTATGAACTCACATTCAGTATCGACTTTCGGTATAGCGTAAACATCAGGCCAGGTAAGCGCCGACTCCAGGTCTCCTTCGAGACCTAACTCTGCAGCGGACCAGATCGGAATCTCCGCTTTTGATGCTTTGCGAATCCCCATGAAGGATGGATATCGGGGTTCGTTGATCTCCTTAACGACGGAGATTACGGCGGGGAACGAAGCCGCTACCTGCTGCCGGCTTTCATCCAACATCCGCTCGACTTCTAGCCGTTTGCTTTCGGGATCCAGGGAATTAATCACCGCAACGAGCGATAACGCCGGCCAGCCCAATCGACGTGCGACCTGAGAACCTGTTATGCCCGAATCGGTATCTACCGAGGATCTGCCGAAGAAGACGAGGTCAACCTCGCCGACTTTCTCAATTGCTGCTGTAAGGACTTTGGAAACCTGCAGCGAATCGAGGCCGGAAAATGAAGGATCACTCACGAGGATTGCATGCTCACATCCCATTGCAAGCGATAGCTTAAGAGCTTCCTTGGCATCTTCAGGGCCAAGGCTGATAGCCGTAACTTCACCACCATGCGCCTCCTTCAAGCGCAGAGCCTCTTCGACGGCAAATTCATCCCAGGGGTTTAACACCAAGGGCGCATCACCCCAAGAGATTTTCCCGTCTTCAACGGTGACAGTTGCAGCCGTATCGGGAGTTTGTTTTACACAGACAACGATATTCAAGGGTTCCTCCTTATCTAATAGATGTTTTTCCACAATCCCACGTTTTACTTAGCAGCTTACTGGATTGCCTATGACTGCCACGCTTGAGAGTCATACGCGGGAAGCTCACATCGGACTGCTTTATCTTTACGGTACCCCAGCGCATAATCCGCTTGGATTAAAGACTGGATTTCGCTGCTCCCCTCATAAATCATAGCCCCGCGTGCATTGCGCATGAATCGCTCCACATCGTATTCATCACTGAATCCATATGCCCCATGGATCTGAATGGCTTCAGATGCGGCATGAAAGGAGGCATCCGTTGCGAAGTGTTTTGCGATCGAGGTTTCAAAGGTATTGCGCTTACCCTCGTTCTTCATCCAACCAGCTTTCAAATAAAGTAAACGCGCGATCTCATAGTCCCGCGCCATGCGTGCGATCTTCTCCTGAATGAGTTGATGGTGAGCGAGCGGTTTTCCAAAGGATTTCCGCTCTTTCGCGTACGCCACACTGGCCTCAAGTGAGGCACGGATTAACCCTGTCGCGCCTGCAGCGACCGTGTACCGGCCATGGTCGAAAGCGGTCATCGTGATCTTGAATCCCTCGCCCTCTTCCCCAATTCGATTCTCAAGCGGCACGCTCACATCTTGGAATGCTATCCATCCTGTAGACCCAGCCCGCACGCCTAGCTTGCCATGGATGTCCCCGCTTGAAATTCCAGGTCGATCCATCTCAACAATAAATGTAGTAAGCCCCTGGCTGGGCTTCGCTACATCGGAATTGGTCCGAACAGTTACGACTGCAAAATCCGCTTTGGTTGCGAGTGAGATCCACATCTTCTCGCCGTTCAGGATGTACTCCTCTCCGTCCCGCTTGCCCGTCATCCGTATATTCGCAAAATCCGAACCTGCGCCTGGCTCTGAGAATGCCCCACAGCCAATCTTCTCCCCACGTGCCAGGGGGACAAGGTACTTCTCTTTTTGTTCTTCTGTTCCCCACTGGAAGAGCGTCATGCTTGCTAGACCATTGTGAACGGACATCACCACCCGCAAGGTGGTATCTATCACTTCAAGTTCTTCGCTTGCTAAACCCAATGAGATGTAATCCATCCCTTGCCCGCCATAACGCTCCGGGATGCAAATGCCGAGGATGCCCAACTCCCCCATCCTGGGCAGGATGTGAGCAGCCATCTCTTGTTCCCGATCGGCTTCTTTGATGGTGGGAGCGACCTCCTTACGGGCGAAATCACGAACCATTTTCTGTACCATCTCATGTTCCGTTGTGAGACGAAAATCCATCCACGCTACCTCCGGGAAATTGTGCCTCGATTATAGACGGTCAAACTTGACGAGACAACCCATCTTGTGAATTCCAAGTGTTTTAGTGTCCAATATCACCCTACATTGGGAGGTTCATCCCGTCGGAGCTTAACACCATTTGTTTCGACCTTAAATTATAAATAGACGGAATATCCGCTCTCCCCATGTCAGTCTATAATTTACCCGGGGTTCACCGGAATAAATCATGCTTGAAAAACTCCGCCAACACTGGCAAACGCTGACAATCACGATCCTCCTCCTCCTTGCGCTCTCGCCCTCACCGATCGCGTTGCCCTTTGTCCATCCCCTTCAAACGGCACAGGCATCCTTAAAGACAGGGGATCTTGAGATTGCCATCGGGCAGCTTGAAGATGCTATAGAGTTTGAGAGAGCACTTGCCGTGTTGCACCTGAAAGTCGTCAAGTTGGCTCTCGATGTTGATGACATGGATACAGCCACCGCTCATTTAGACGCTCTAGAGATCCAAAACTTGCCGAGCCACGAAGCCTATTGCCTCCGTCAGCGGGTAAACATCCGCGTTGAAGAGTCCCCTGGGTTAGACAATACCTGGCAAGATCTGATCTTAAATTGCCCGGAAATAATCAAAGAGATCGAGCAGCTTGCGCTAGAACAGCTTGCTTCAAACAATCTCGACGAGGCACTTCCAATCTTTAAGGCGCTGGCCAAGACGGCATCCCTCAACGCTGAGACCGAGGAGGCCTATGCATATGCGCAGGCAGCTTCAACGCCCTTGGATTCGCTGCCGCTGCTTAATACGCTCGCTCGGAGAGCAGATCAAACACCTCCACTTGCAATCGATCTCATTCTTGCGATCGAGAGTTCTTCCAACAAGCCATCTCCTACTTACTCTCTGGCACAGGTGGGGCTAACCTTCGCCCGCCATGCCCGATGGAAATTGGCAATAGCCTCTCTTGAGAGGGTGCTTGAAATGGATCCCGATTTCCATGAGGCACGTGCCTATTTGGGTTTATCAAAAGACCAGATCGGGCAGAGCGGCTTGGATGATCTGCTAGCCGCTACCGGCGCGCTGCCTGACCAAGCCCTGCCGCATGTCTTTCTGGCCCTGCATTGGCTCAGAGTAGACGAGGACGAACAAGCGAGAGATGCCTTGACCATTGCTGCACAACTCGATCCACTCAACCCTGCAATCGCTGCAGAATTAGGTGATGTATATACAGGACTTGGAGATCTCGTAACCGCATCCGCTGCGTACCGCCAAGCCGCGGACCTGGATCCAAAAAATCCTGGCTTTTGGCTCTTGCTTGCAAGATTCTCCAATCAATATGAAGTAGAGATCGGTTCTCTTGCACTTCCTGCAGCTCGAAATGCGGTTGCATTAAGCACAAGGGAAGCAGCTCCTATTGCCGAACTTGCCTATACGCACTTTCTCCTGGGTAACCATATTCTGGCAGAGCGCCTTCTCTGGCGAGCCGTTACGCTAGACCCATATAATGCGCAAACGCAATATTATCTGGGTTTATTATTCGACGACCAGGGGGACCGGAGCGGAGCATGGGCTGCCATGCAGCTAGCCTCCTCTCTGATTGCACCGGAACGTTATCAAGGGCTTGCAAAACGTTGGCTTGAGGGGGCTGCTCGTTGAAACAGAGATAGTTCGAGGATTCGAGCTCGCAGAAATCATTAATCTAACCTCGGTGCGATGGAGTGGGCTGTGCTAGAATGCGACTTGGTGAACGAAACGTGAGAATAATGCGCAGAACCTCCTTCGCCGCGATCATGATCGCGGTTTCCTCAATCTTCCTTGGAGGATGCAACTGGCTATATCCTCCAGCCGGTTCGGGCGATGTTCTCTTTCAGGACGACTTCTCTCGAACATCAAGCGGCTGGGATCGCTACCAGGATGATATCTATCGAGCAGATTACCAGGATGGCGAATACCACATTGAGATTTTTAGCCCGGAGACCGTCGCTTGGAGCTTGCCCAAGTTATCTTTCCAAGATGTTTGGATAAGCGTTGAGGCCGTAAAAGTTAAGGGGCCACAAGATAATGCCTTCGGCGTGATTTGTAGATATGAGAATCCCAGCAATTTCATCTTCTTCCTCATCTCAAGCGATGGCTACGCCGGCATAGGACGCTACGTAGATGGCAAGAAGACACTCTTAAGCGACGAATCCTTGCTTCCGACGGATGCTGTGCACCAGGGAGGCGATGGGAATTTTATCCAGGCGGAGTGTATCGGGGATCACCTAACACTGTATGTAAACAACTCACGCGTGGCCGAGGTAGTCATTGAAGACATTCGCTCGGGCGACGTAGGGTTAATCGCCGGTACTTACGCAGATCCAGATGTCGAGATACGTTTTGATAATTTCTCGACGGTCCAACCCTGAGGTTGCCAAATAACACCGATGAAAGTTTTCCTCGATAGCGTTGGTTGTCGTCTAAATCAAAGCGAGATAGAACGTATCGGTCGCGATTTCCGGCTGGCAGGTTGTATACTTGTAGGCGATCCGGCTCAAGCCGATCTAGCCGTGATTAATACCTGCACGGTTACTCGGCGAGCAGACGCGGATTCAAGACAAAAAACACGACAGGCCGCGAGAGCTGGAGTCGATCAAATCATCCTCACAGGATGCTGGGCAACACTGAAAGAACAAAGCGCCCTCGGTCTTCCAAAAGTCACCCGGGTTGTGAAGAATGATGACAAGAGCCGCCTAGTCGCAGACTTCCTTGGCCAGCCGCCCGAGCTATTTAATCGAGAGCCACTCCAACGTGAACCGCTTCCCGGATCGAGAATGCGTACGCGAGCGTTCATTAAGATCCAGGACGGCTGCAACAATCGTTGTGCGTTCTGCGTTACAACTCTAGCGCGTGGTTCGGCTTTGAGCCTCCCAGCAGCCTCGGTGATAGATGAGGTCCGCGCTGCACACCGAGGTGGCAGCCAAGAGATTGTGCTCTGCGGGGTCCATCTTGGATACTGGGGCAAAGACCTGGACCGAGGCAACAGTTTACGAGATCTCATCCAGCTTATCTTAGCAGAGACGGATATTCCTCGATTGCGGCTTTCATCTCTCGAGCCCTGGAATTTAGATGCAAACTTCTTCTCGCTCTGGCAAGACACCAGGCTTTGCCGCCACTTGCATCTTCCTCTGCAATCCGGTTCTAATGCCACGCTTCGCCGTATGGCACGGAAAACATCGCAAGAAGATTTCTCGAGGTTAATCGCAGCAGCCCGGGCAGCAATCCCAGATGTTGCAATCACAACCGATATCATCGTCGGTTTCCCTGGTGAAACGGAAGGGGAATTCGAGGAAAGTCTTGACTTCGTCGAAGCCATGGACTTTACAGGTGGGCATGTGTTCACCTACTCCGAACGTGAGGGCACTCCAGCCGCAGGTTTCGATCCGGCCATCCCGATATCTGTTCGACGTGAACGCAGCGTGGTGATGAGAGCGGCATTCGCACGATCGGCAGAGCATTACCGCCTTGCATTTATCGGGAAAATCTTACCCGTTCTCTGGGAGAGCACAACCGATCTCGGAGAGGCTGGCTGGCAGCTCTCTGGATTGACGGACAATTACTTGCGAGTTAAAGCGAATTACGATGCAGATCGTTGGAATCAGATCTCAGATGTGGAGATAATCCACCCTGTAAAAGGGGTCCTGCAGGGTCGGATCATCACGAGCCACAGCGGGTGATCAGTCTTCCGTTGAGGATTCCCAACTTGACTGAGGTCTTAATCCAGATTAACCTCCTTTTTTCCTGCGGCCAGCATGC
Organism: Anaerolineales bacterium; assembly: GCA_034430795.1. Taxonomy (GTDB): domain Bacteria; phylum Chloroflexota; class Anaerolineae; order Anaerolineales; family E44-bin32; genus E44-bin32. Next base: position 13,985 of record DAOUDJ010000050.1, read on the forward strand.
ACTTGCTTAATCTTATGGCTTTGTCGGTCTCCATGCATTCGAATCCCTTAACTAGAATTCGTTAAAATCGTGATTAACGGCTGCGGACGAGCTTGCAAAATACAACGCTATAATCCCAAGACACCTGTGATGTGGCTATGCGCAAGTAAACAAGAAACCCGCAATAACCCTCACGGTGTTGAAAAACCATAGGTATAATGGACACATCATGAACAAAGAGACACTAGAGGCAGACCTCAAGAACGCGATACGATCTAAGGATGAAGTGCGGAAACGGACTTTGCGTATGGCGCTTACCGCTATTAAACTCGCCGAGATCGACCGGCGTGACAGTCTCGATGAGCCGACCATCCTGGGCATCATCCAGCGGGAGGTTAAATCCCGTCATGAGACAATTGAAGAAGCCAAGCGAGCAGGGCGAGATGACCTGCTCGTCTCCACGCTTGCGGAGATTGAAGTTCTAAGGGTTTATCTTCCTCAACCTCTCGGGGAAGATGAGCTAACTGAGCTCGTTCAACGAGCCATTGAGGAAGTCGGCGCGTCCGCTTCTCAGGATATGGGCAAAGTCATGAAAGCCCTAATGCCTCAGATACAAGGACGAGCTGATGGAAAAACCGTCAGCGACCTCGTCCGAGGGCTACTCTCATCTCCACAGAAGGATTGATGGACGATAGCACAAGCACGAACCCAACAACTCTTGAACGCTTACGGAGTGCCTTATCGGCAGCCCGTCTTTGGTTCATTCTAATTTTTACTGTCATCGGGACAATCGCTGCCATCTCTATTCCCGTTAATAACAGCGCTCAAACATATGGCTTGCAGGTAAGCGATGTCGCCCCCCAAGATATTCTTGCTTTATACGATTTGTCCTATGTCAGCGATGTCTTAACTGAACTAGAGCGAACCGCAGCAAGCGAGAACGTTCCCCAGGTGTATGACCAACCGGACACCAAGGTCACGAGGCGGCAATTGGAAAGGCTTCAGGCTGCGCTCACATTCATAGATTCGGTCCGCAGCGATCCTTATTCCACAAATCAGGCAAAGCTATCCGACTTGAGTTCAATGTCCGATATCCGCCTGAATGCCGAGACTGCACTTGCGCTCCTAGAATTATCAGACTTGCACTGGCAAACCATAAAATCTGAAACGCTCACCGTCGTTGAGCAAGTCATGCGGAATGAAATTCGCGAGGGCCGAGTCGAGGAAGCACGAAGAACTATACCTGCATTGGTGAGCATTTCTCTCCCAGAAAATCAGGCAGAAACTGTCGAAGCACTCGCCCCCGCGTTCGTAACGCCTAACACTATTCTTAACGTCGCCGACACGGAAGCTGCTCGAACTGAAGCTAGAGAATCCGTCGAACCAGTCATTAAATCGTATGTGGAAGGGGAGACAATCGTCAGCCGGGGAGAAGTTGTGGGGGCACTTGAAATCGAAGCGCTGTTAGAATATGACCTTCTTAAGCCCCCCAACCCTTGGCTTGAAATCGCTATCCGGTCTCTGTTGGTCATCCTCCTGATCGGAATTTTCACGATCTTCGCCTACCGCATACATCCCAAGGAAATAACCAGGGCCAATCTCGCGTTTACCCTTAGCCTGCTCTTCATTATCATTACCCTTAGCATGCAGGCCTTAATCCCCGGCCGAACCGTATTCCCCTATGTCTTCCCTTATGCCGCTCTTCCGATTCTGGTCACCGTCTTTTTCAGCCCCAGCCTGGGGGTGATGATCTCACTCCTCACCGGGACCCTGGCGGGTTTTCTAGCGCCCCGTGGTCTCGAGCTCGCGCTATATGCCATGATCAGCGGGATCCTTGCCTCGTTGATGATCAAGCGAGCCGAGCGATTGAGCTCGTTCATCTCCGCTGGCTTAGCCGCAGCGCTGGGTTCTGCTCTTATAATTGTTATCTTCCGCTTACCAGATCCCGCCATGGACATCATTGGCAAGACAACCCTCTTAGCGGTTTCGATCGTCAGTGGTTTACTTTCTACCAGCCTTGGTTTCGGTTTACTTCTCATCATTGGCAATCTTTTAGGTATAACAACGAATCTGCAGCTGCTTGAACTCTCGAGACCGGACCATCCTCTTCTACAGCAGATCTTGCGCGATGCTCCCGGCACGTACCAGCATAGCCTTCAAGTAGCGAACCTGGCGGAGCAAGCCGCACGCGAGATTGGGGCAAACGCCCTGCTCACCAGGGTTGGCGCTCAATTTCATGACGTTGGGAAATGTCTTCATCCACAATTCTTCATTGAGAATCAGGTACCCGGACAGAATGTTCACGAGCAGCTAGACCCGAAAACAAGCGCCAATATCATCCTATCCCATGTTCCGGAAGGCTTGTCTTTGGCGCGTAAACACCGTATCCCCCAGAGCATCCAAGCTTTCATCCCCGAACACCATGGCACGCTGAAAGTCTCCTACCAGTATAGCGAAGCGCTCGAAGCTGCGAATGGAGATACTGATCAAGTAGATAAGCGGGATTACACCTACAAAGGCCCTGTTCCGCTTTCTCGCGAGACGGCGTTACTTATGCTCGCCGATGGCTCTGAAGCTGCCGTCCGGGCCAAAAGACCCCAAAGTAAAGAGGAGATCAACCAGATCGTCCGGCGCATAATTAACGACCGTATTGAAAAAGGACAATTCGATAAAACCGATCTCACATTAGGGGATTTGAATACCATCCGGCGATCCTTCGTAAAGACTCTAACAAACATCTATCATCCACGAATCCAATACCCAAAATCACCATCGGAGGACGATCAAAGCCAGGAAGATACGCAACCTGTGCAATCCATATAGATCGAACCCCCATGACCCATCTGGTTCGTGTTGAGTCCATCACCGAATACAGTACATACATCTCTGACGTAGAACGCGCTGCGCTGGCGGCGCTGGATTCAGAGAACGCTGAAAGTGGTGCAATCACAATCGTCCTTACCGATAAGGCGCGGATGCAGACGTTAAATCGAGAATTCTCCGGCAACGACATTTCCACTGATGTGCTTTCCTTCCCCGATGGCACCATTGACCCAGATCTTAACCTGATGTATTTCGGGGACATCATCATTGCTGTGCCGATTGCTCAAGCGCAGGCTAAGAGCGAAGGTCACTCAACAAACGATGAACTGATGCTACTAACCGTACATGGCACATTGCATTTGTTAGGATTTGACCACAAGCTCCCGCAGGAAAAGGACCGGATGTGGATCCATCAAGAGCGCATCCTGAACCAATTAGGGATCACGATCGAATCACCGGAATGAAACTGATGACATCTCCTAAAAGGGATCAATCTCGTGCTGCCTCCTTCCATCATGCATTTGCAGGCTGGCTGCACGTTCTTCGCACCCAGCGAAATGCCTGGATTCACGCCACAGCGACAATTATTGTGTTTGCAATCGCAATATGGGTCGGTCTAGACAGACTCTCTGGGGCGATACTCCTTATTACTCTCGGATTAGTCTGGGTCTCGGAATTTCTAAATACAGCACTCGAATCCATCGTCGACCTGGCAAGCCCTGAGGTTCACCCACTTGCGCGGGTTGGAAAAGATGTCAGTGCTGCAGCAGTCTTGATTTCCGCGCTTGTCGCCATTCTTGTTGGCCTTCTCATCCTTGGTCCCCCGTTATTAGTAAAAATCACTTCGCTTCTCTAGACCAAACCCATCTCAGCAGTTATACGCTGCTATTACGGATAGAACTTTAAGTTCATTGCAGGGTTTATCAATCTATGCCATAATTCGTGAAGTCGAGTAAGTCCAACCCTTATTTACCTCTCAGGGCGTCAACAAATGGAATCAACGGAACTGCGCGGAAAACTCTATCGAGCAGCTACAAGTTCTTTCGATATTAACAACCCAATGCAGGCTCTGACCAGCCTGGTTCTTCTTACATGCGAATTGATCTCTGCAGACCGAGCCGCACTTTTTGATTTCGATAAAACGGAAGCGGGATATGCCCCTCGCATCGCTCATGGTCTACCGTTGCGCGACCTCGGTCGGGTTGCACTCGGCTCCGATCACCATCTCTTACAGGAAGTCTTCTCCTCGAAGCGCGCAATTTCCACGAATGGCGAGGCCGGATCGCTCGGCCTGCCCCTTGCCCCCGGCACCGTCGCGTGTGCCCCCTGCTTAAGCGACGGCAATATCATCGGTTTGCTTTTTGCCGCAAAAGATCAACACGACCCATATGGTGAAAATGATTTAGAAACACTCGAAGTCATTGCCGCGCGGGCGGCAGAAGTTTTTGTCTTAGCCCAACAAACTACCAGCCAGAGCTACCTGCTGCATAAGCTCTCTCTGCTCTACCAAGCCAGTCATGCCATCACAGGCACACTGGATCGGCAAGAAGCAATCAAGCAGACTGCAGCTCACCTGCTTAAAGCGACATCAGCCGACACTTGTGAAATATTAACCTTCGATGAAGGCAAGGGCGAGACATCCCGTTTCCGGCAACAGCTAGGAAAATCAATGCAGCAAATGGTAGTTTCTCTTGTGGCTGACAAAATGCCGGAGTACCCAGTTCACCAGAAGGTTCAAAAAGAACTTAAACCCGAGATCATTAGCCTCACGCCACCTTCGGGATCTGCGAAAGACATCGCCATGCTGGAAGCGGAGGGGATCTCCACAGCAGCGATTTTTCCGCTGGCCACCCGAAAAGAATCCCTTGGCCTGGTCCGCCTTCTCTACAACAAGGGAGGACACGAAGTGGATGAGCAGGAGCTGGAACTTGCTCAGGCGATTATCAACATCGGCACTGTCGGCATCCAGGATGCGATCCACTTCGAAACAGCGGAAGCGAGAGCCAGCCAGTTACAAGAATTAAGCATAATTGGGAAGGAGATGACTTCCACGCTTGACTTGGAAATCGCCCTTCAAAATGCGATGGAGAAATCCCAAAAACTTTTGAAAGCAGAAGCGGTCGTTCTCTTCCTGCTCGATGATGACAGAGAGAAATTGATATTAAAAGCCAGTGGCGGCGCACGGATGAGAATTCGTGACTTGGCTATTCGACTCGAAGAAGGAATCGCCGGATGGGTCACTCGCAACAATAGCCCTTTGATTGTGAATGATGTCCGTACGAATCCTCTGTATCAAAGCGCGATCGACGGCCAAACTGGTCTCTTAACTACATCCGTACTTTGCGTTCCACTTCAACAGCGAGGCGAGGTCATGGGTGCGATTCAAGCCATCAATCACCCTCGTGGCGCATTTACCGAAACAGATCAGCAACTGCTGACTTCGATTGCTTCCTGGGCTGCCGTTTCCCTCGACAATGCTAGCTTATTCCAAGTTGTAAAGGATGAGCAGAAGCGCCTTGAAACCACATTGATGGAAACAGCAGACGCGGTAGTTCTGACAGATATCAGCGGTCGAATCATCCTGATAAATCAAACTGCAGGACAAGTCTTTCGCATTAACCCTGATCTAGCGAAAGGTCGCTTTGCATCAGAGATTTTCGTTAATCACCCACTCGGTGAACTTCTGATGGACGATGAGATCACCTTTCCAACGAGTATAGAGGTGACGACGCCTACAGAACGTGTTCTCTACGCGACGATCAGCGACATTACAGATGTCGGACGGGTTGCGGTTATGCAGGATATCACCGCCCTTAAGCAGATCGATCTAATGCGTTCTCAACTTCTTGGCACCGCCGCCCATGACCTGAAAAACCCACTCAACGCAATCCGGCTAGGGGCGGATCTACTCAACGATGCCGATTTGAGCGACCAACAACGCAAGGCGCTCAACATGATGCAACGCGCAACTGACAGCATGATAAACCTCATAAGCGGTTTACTCGAAACGATCCGCGTGGAGTCAACCTCGAACATCGCCTATGAACCTTTTCAGATTCACGAATTAATCCGGAGCTCAATCGAGGATTTAAGACCTCTCTTCGATACTAAGAAACAAACGGTTATTTACGAACCGCCCGACGAATCGCTATTTATCGTGGGTCATGTTAACCGCTTGAGCTCAGTCATGTCGAACCTCTTGAGCAACGCGATTAAATATTGTCAGGATAAAGCACGCATCGAGATAAAGATTCGCTGTGATGAAGATGAGGTTATTATCAGCGTAATCGATAATGGACCCGGCATTCCTGAGAACGAAATACCCCGCGTCTTCGATCACCTCTTCCGCGGTCGGGTTACGGTAATGGATCCGAACAACCCTATTGATGGAACAGGGCTTGGTCTGGCTCTCGCCAAAACGATTGTTGAGCAGCACGGAGGCCGAATTTGGGTCACGAGCAAAGAGGATGAGGGGAGCACATTCAGTTTTTCCATACCACGCGAGCGTACTCCGAAAACTGGCTCGCTCCGAAAAGAAAAAAAGTAAATAAACCCTCAAGCGGAAGAGCATTCTTCCCTGAAAATAACCTTCTAGGTATCCAAGAGTCCATGCGGATACTTTAAGCGTCCACTATAATCCAATTCGCCTAAGATCAATTAAGGATAGATAACTTGGCATTTTCAGATGTGATATTTGGAACCGTCGGAACACCCCACTCCACCCCTAAAAAGTCTGGAGGGACCATCGGTACGATCCAGTACCTTTCTGAACTTAAACTCCATGCATTCGAGATTGGCTGGGTCCGCTCCGTGAGAGTATCAGAGAAGACCTGCGCAGCAATAAAGAAAACCGCAGAAGAATCGAGGATGCACATCAGCGTCCACGCGCCATACTACATCAACTTGAACGCCGATGAGAAGGAGTGGCCTAAGAGTCGGAAACGCTTGATGGACGCCGCCTTCTCTGGGAACCTCGCTGGAGCGACGGATATTGTTTTTCATCCCGGCTCCTACTTCGGTCAACCTCCCGAGAATGTCTTACCTGGCGCAATCCAAAGGCTGCAAGGCTGCATAGATGAATTACGGAATCAGGGAAACCTGGTTGTGCTGCGTCCTGAGACAATGGGTAAGGGTGCCCTTTTAGGATCACTCGATGACACACTCGTGATGTCGAAAGAGATCGAAGGTGTTGAGCCCTGCCTCGACTTTGCTCACCTTCATGCGCGAGCAGGAGATGGCTCTATCAATTCATACGCTGAATGGGTAGAAATTTTTGAGCGATACGAGCGCTTCCTTGGAGGAAATGCTCTCACGCGGCTCCACTGCCATCTTTCTGGAATTGAGTATGGGCAGAAAGGCGAGAGAAACCACCTGATGTTAAACGATTCGGATTTTGATCTCGATGCTCTGCTCCGGGCGCTCAGCGCATGTAATTGCGGGGGGCGGATTCTGTGCGAGAGCCCACAAGATATGGATAAAGACGCACTGTATATCATGGAGAGCTGGAAGAATATTTCAGGGGAAACCCCTCCCCCTAATTATGGTTCATCTTCGTGATGTTCTAAGCTCTTCTGGCTGAAAAAGTCCCGAGAAGCAGCTCAATCAATCGCCCCCGGCAATTCGCTTGCTTCAATTCATGATAACTTATAAGCAAGCTTAATCACCATCTCTCGCCCAAAAAAAGACCCTGTGGATCTATATCCACAGGGTCTTCGTAACGATATGCTGGGCAAATCCTGCTTATGATTTAAGCACTAACTCGTCAGCGAGACGGGGAGTCGATCCCGTAGCACCTCCGGGCGAAAATCACCCATCTGTTCAGACCTCTCTGCCGGGATATGCCCCGCGCCCACGATAACGGCGAGCAATTCACCATTCCCGAGATCTCTGCCCGTGACGATTGCCATCATACCTAGCTCAAGATCATCGAAGCTATTTACACTTCCATCTCTAGATTTGTATTTGGTCGATCCATCCACGGAAAACGTCTTCTGATCTCCGGAACGAGTCTCTATCGTAAGGGCGTTACTCCTAAGCGATACGATCTTCCCGGAAGCGCTGACGACTTCGGGACGTTCGGGACGATCTTCAGGATTTCCGGCCAGCACCACCAGAGCTTGGTTGGTTCCATCTTCCATCTTAATCGCCCCTACCATGGTGAGCATTCCCTGTTTAAGGTCATGGATTCTGGTTACCGATCCATCGCGGCTCCTGAATTTCGTCCGCTCGCCGGTGACGAAAGTGATGCTTTCGCCTTCACTTGATTGAACGGTGAAGGTCTCCTGTCCAGGGACAACCCCCGTAATCTCACCAGTAGTGCGGAAAACGCGGTCACGGATATCTCCGGCTGGAGTCCCTGCCGCCACAACGAGGGCGACGATTCCGTTATCTTCTGTATCCACGGCAGCTACGAGGGCGACCATTCCCGGCTCGAGATCGCTCAGCGTGGTCACTTCCCCATTGCGGCTGCGGAAACGGGTGCGATCGATGATGTTGATTGTCAAATTGCGTCCATCCTCCGTGAGGAGCGTAAAGAATTGATCACCAACGCTCCCTACCTCGCCCTTCAAGCGCATGATGTCAGGCAATTCTTCAGGAGTGGCCACAAATACTACGGAGGCGTTGATCGTCCCATCACCACGCTCCTGACCGACGACGATGGTGCGCATGTCAACGACCAAATCTTCAAATCCTTGAACAGTGCCGTCGCGGCTGCGGTACTCGGTATTTCCCGTGACATGCACATGAACATCAGTGCCACTGAGCGTGCGGACAGCGAAGGTATTTCCGGGGAAATCCACGTTGAGAATAACCCCGGCAATCCTGGTCTGATTGTCCGGCGCATCACCTTCGGCATAGGCAACTCCGACTAATCCCAGAGCAAGTGCAGCAGTAACCAGAATGATCCGCATCCATTTTGTAAACATCGCTTACCTCCTTCAATTTGAATTCATTGATAGCATGAAGGAAGTGCGCGAAAAGATCATGTCGAGCATGTAAAAAGGCTGTAAAGTCTTGGGGAGGGGATTGTTGACAGGTATTTCTGTCTGAATTGAACAGCGGCTTAGTAGGCACAGCGGATGCTGCAACACAGTTCCATCCTGAGAAGGCCTATTACCCGGGGAAAAGATTCTTTAAAATCTGATGAGCTAGCATTGCCATCGTATATATAATGCAGCCCGCGAAGCAAGAGGAAACTTACTCCATCAGACCTCGTTGGTATCTACTAGACAGGATTATGCAAGGGTTTTTTTTCTGTTTTTGACATCGCCGGATAACCCGATTTGCTGGAGCAGATGTTTCCTGATCGTAATTCCAGAAAACTCAAGGATTAATCATCGGGAAACTGGAGTTCCTCTTTACCGGTCAGCTTATCATGGATGCGGCTGATCACGATATCGAGGTGGCGGGGTTGGTGGACGAAATCGAGATCGTCTGTGCGAATCGTCAACACCGGGCAGATATCGAAGCGATTGATCCATTCCACATACAGAGAATCGAGCAGTTCGAGGTACTCCTGGGTGATCCCCAATTCCATATCTCTGGCCCGCTGCTGGATACGCCCCATCAGAACAGGCACGGGCGCCTTCAGATGAATCAAGAGGTCCGGGGAAGGCAAGCTTCCCACGATGAGGTCGAATACCTTGCGGTAGTTCTCGTAGTCGCGATCAGAAAGTGTCCCTAATCTTAGAGCTGCCCGGGCGAAAATCTCTGCGTCCTCATATATAGAGCGGTCGATAATCGTCGAAGCGGGAGAGTCAGCCAAGACTTGATGCTGGTTTGCGCGGTGGCCAAGAAAAAAGACATTTAGGTGAAAAGCCCAGACTGCCATATCGGCGTAGAAATCGGCGAGGTAGGGATTATCAACCACAGATTCGTACGCGGTATCCCAACCTAAACATTCCCCCAGCCGCTCTGTGAGGGACGTTTTCCCAGACCCGATATTTCCGGCGACGAGCACGAAATGTTTAGCCATAGACAATTACTCCTTGACAGCATTAACAATCGGATTAACTTCGACTTGTGATTTTAGATTTTCTATGCAAGATGAGCAAACCAATGGGGACAAGCAGGTTTTCACAAATGGGATGTCGTAGGAGCGCGGCTTATTCGGAAAGAAAATTTCTCAAATTAAATTTCCAGGGGAAAATTACGCTCGATTGCACTTTGAACTGGATGACCGTTTAGACAACCGCACTTGCTTGCACGAGCAGTGCACGGAGCTCCTCTCCATCACCATACACCCGCATTAAGTCGTTGGCTTCATTTAGCCATCCTCGAGTAGCGGCCATCAGCAGCCTTCATCCCAGGTATGAAACGAGCCGATACCCCCAATCCTATCAACTCTCAATTTCGATATCTACAAACGCCGTCATCCCCCACCTGACCTTCTCCGGAACTTCATACAGTTCAAGTATCACCTTATAATTCACCCCCGAACCCTCAGTCGATTTGCTAGCGATGTAAACGACCTGACCCTCAACCACAATCTCTGGCAACGCGTCAAAAGTGGTTATTGCCACATTTCCAATCTCGATTTGTGCAGCATCGATCTCGTTCAAGTCCGTCGTCTCCACCCTCAGGGTCTGCAAGTCCGCCAATACAATCAGAGGCTGCCCTGGAGCAACCCACTCTTTCTCTTGAATGTGTACCTCACTGATCGTCCCGGCGAAAGGCGCTTCCAAAACGAGCAGAGAGAGGGCAGATTCGGCCGCTTTTACCTGAGCCTTCGCAGTAGAAACCCGCGCTTCCACTCTCTCGAGGGTCTCAGGATCCGGCCCATCCTTGACTCGAGCCCAATTCTGTTCAGCAACACCGAGTTCCGCCTCGGTTATCGAAAGCTTTGCATCGAGAATGGCTTGATCTATCTCAGATGGATGCCCTAAATACCAGTTGAGATTCCTGAGCGCGGCATCGCGCGCACTTCGCGCAGAAGATAGTGCGATCAACGCCATTGCCCGTTGGGCATCATCCTCGGATCGACCAGAGTAGCTGTCGTAATTGGATTTCGCTCGATCGACCTCCTCCTCTGCAATCACGAGGCTGGCTTGCGTAGCGTCGATTGTGGATTGGCTGGCGCGATAACCTTCCTGCTGAACACGCCAGTTGTACTCTGCGTCATCAAACGCATCTTGGGCATTTGCTAAGGCAAGCTGCGTCTGCGCACTTACAAGATCGGCAGTACGGTGCACCTCATCCAAGTTCTGGTTTGCAAGAATGAGTTCAAAGCGAGCAGCGTCCAACGCAGCATGTGCCTGATCTCTCCCCTCTAGAGCCATCAGGGTTTTTCCCTTCTCAACCATCTCCCCCTCTTCAACCATGATTGCATCCACAACACCTGGAGTCGGGAAACTCAATACAGCCCTTTTTGAAGGGAGCACAATACCCGTGGCACTGACTACACGCTGAAAGTCCTCGAGAATGGCGCTGTTGGGCTCCTCGGTTAAATCGGGTGCGCCTTGACTACACGCAGGAAGAACGAGAACCGCAGCAATCCATAGAATATTGAGGGTTCGCAATGCTATAGTGTTATTCATTTTCAGTCATCCTTTAATTCGATTTCTACGATACATATTTCACAGATGCAATCCTTATTCATAACGCAACGCTTCTACCGGTTCAAGACGGGTGGCTCTTAGTGCGGGATATAAACCACCCATCAAGCCTAATAGTAAAGCCACCCCGAGGGCGATGCCAAGCTCGTTGAGAAAAATTCGATCTTTGCCTCGGGTGATATTTTCCAGATCACGCTGCAGCCTTATGATGAAAACCTATAACCATCTACCTATTCAACCCATCACCCTCGGTTCTTCCACTCCCCGACTTTCGCGTGGGAAAGAAGGTTGGAGTCAGAGGTTCGAACCGAGGGATCTAACCCTGCTCTCCATCATGGAAAGTATGATTCTCCCCTGACACAGTAAGTATAGCGACGGATCTGGATTTCTTCGTTCTTGGAGAGGGAAATCGTCCGTTTTTTTATCCGAGATATATCCGGCTCTGATCAGATAACGCCTTACCTCTAGCGTGGATGAACCTCTTCATTCTATCGGACACCTCTGCTCATCCCCTATAGAACTTAGCTCCTTGCGAGTCTTTCGGATTTCTCGCATTCAAAATAGAAATCGTGATCCGCTGTGGAGATCTATCTGCAGAATCAAATCCCGCGACGACATCCCGGGCAATTCAATCTGCCTTGCCCATTCCTGAAAAATTGGCGTGTTCAAAATCTAGAGGAATGAAGCAAGCGTGGTCCAAGACGATCGATGAGCCATCCGAAGTACATTTCAATCCAGGGGACCACCCACAACAACCGGGGAACGTAAATCGCCCGCCTGGGTTTCTTCAAAAGTTCTAAAATTCGCCGGGCTACGGTCGCTGGCTGAACTGCAAGACGCTGAAACGGGATAACGCCACTCCCGGAGTGTGCAGCCACCTTATTAAAGAAGGGCGTCATGACCGCTCCAGTTCGGACCACGCTCACATTAACTCCTGTGTTCACAAGTTCTCGATATAGCGAAGTTGTAAAGCTATCGAGAAATGCTTTGGTTGCTCCATAGAGCGCTACCCCCTGGCTGGGAATGCTGGCTACAATCGAGCCGACATTGATGATATGCCCGTGATTAACTCTTTTCATCTCAGGCAGAAATTGAAGCGTTAGCCCCGTCACTGCTTGTATGTTAACCGCGAGCATGCTTCTGGCTACAACCCACGGCATTTCATCCCCAAACCCATACCAGCCGAATCCGGCATTATTGAGCAAGACCTCGATCGGGGCGCCAATATTCTTCACCTGATCAGCAATGGCTGAATAGGATTCTTCCTGGCTCAGATCTGAGCAGATGATATCCGCTGACCCACCAGATTTCCGGAGTTTATACTGAAGCTTATCCAGGCGGTCTTGGCGGCGAGCGATCAAGACCAGATGGAAACCCGCAGCGGAGAGCTGCAACGCAGCTGCTTCACCTATCCCGCTTGAAGCGCCCGTAACCACTGCGATCCCTGCAGATATTCTCGGTTCAATCATTATGCCCTTCAGGTTTGCACTCGTGATTTGCTCAAAATCCAGGCGCGGATTACCGGTCGGAAAAGGCGAATAAAGAAGCGACGAAAGCCAATACTTTCTTTTACATCCTCGATGTAATCCGATAAAGTTAGCCGTTGGAAATTCAGTACCTTCTGGCTTTCCTTAGTATCTAACCAATCGGTGGGATACGGTTCATCTGTGAAGGCGTCCTCCGGTAGCATTCCGATACCGGCAGCCTCCATCACTCCTTTCACCAACTCGCGCTGATAGAGCTGACATTCAGGTCCGCCGCCGATATGCCAGGTTTTTCCCCAGACTTCATCCGCGTCCAGCCCATTCGCAATCGCTAAACCCACATCTCTTCCATGGACGAATTCGATGCGATTGTCCAGCGGGACATCAAACATCGCCGGGTCCATCACAAGACGTACTGGAAGGGATGCGCCCAATCGGTAGATTGCCCAAGTTAATCCCGAGCTCCGGATCATCTCCTCGCATTCGACCTTGTGTTTTGCATAGTGTTCGATGGGATGTGGTGTATCGAATATTGTCCGCGGCGGCGGCAAATGCTGGGTCTTGCCATAGATATGGAGCGATGAAGAGAAGAGTATCTTAGGGGGCTGTGGTTGCTGTTTCATAGCATCAAGCAAGTTCTTCGTACCCCCGACATTAATCTCCCGTGCCCATTCAGGCTCTTTCTCGCTGCTGACTCCGGTCGCGGAAAGCGCGGGAATCACGAATGCCAAATGGACAACAATTTGAATATCTCGCAGCGCCTCCATCAGATCCTCTGGCCGGCGTAAATCCCCCCAGAAGATCTGCGCTCTCTGCTCATAGGATCTAGCGACACGCTCGTTCGTTTTCGTCTTAAGGTCAAAACAGCGAACCTTGTGCCCGCGCACCAAGAGCTCATCCAACGCGCACTGGCCAATATTCCCAAAAGCTCCAGTAAGAAGTACGTTCATTTTTTTACCTCGCAGCTATTCCATGAAGCAGGAGTTCCAGCGCTTCCTGGGTTATGTCTTTCCAGTCCTCTCCACCTGTATCCAAAAGACCTTGAACGAGCATTCCCACCGCCAGAGCAATGAGGACGCGGGCTGTATTGTGAGGGGAAAGATCTCTCAGACTTCCCTCATCTATCCCCCGCTGGATTTGGACAGCGAAGAAATCACGATAGCGTTGAAACGGCTCAACCGTTGCATCCCAAACAGCTGGATCTCGAATAGCCCTGCTTAAAAATTCAAGAAAGATCGGGAGTTGTGGACCTCCCACATCAAGCACCTGCCCTATGATCTCACCCATGGAGAGCAAACTAGTTTTGACATCGTCGGTTGACTCACCTATGAGAACGAGCTGCTCATCCAAACCCCTAAGCCAGCGCTGCATAAGCTCTAAAAATACGGATTGTTTGGTTTTGAAATGATGGTAGAAAGCCCCTTTGCTCACTCCCACGGCGTCGCAGATCATTGAAACACTCGTCGCCTCGTAACCTTGCACGGCGAACAAATGCTCGGCCGCTTCCAGGATGCTTTCTTTCGTTTGCGTTGCCCGATCTTGCTGTTTCATCATCCCCTCACAATCATACCGACCGGTCGGTATGTTAATTTAATCGAAATAACCCCTTTAAGCAAGGGGTAGAAACTCCTACTTCTTTAAGGGTTGTATTTGAGTCCAGGAAGAACTACTGATAGAAACCGGCATCGGTGGAGAGATCTTCTAGAAACATCCTGGGGATTTCTCAGTCGCCGCTGCGCGATTCTCTCGAAATGACAGGTTCTTGCACAATGTCATTCTTGAGAAGCGGAGCGACGAAGAATCTCGTTCATCGCAGGAAGAACCCTCCTGACCAAAGAACGAGATGCTCCACTTCGTTCAGCATGACATATCCTTGTTTCTTTCGAGTGTTCGGAAGTAAAACAACGCAGTGCCTCAATCCCCGCACAAGAAAGGAGGAGATCGCTTCGCTTCGCTCGAAATGACATTGTTACAGAGCCCTTCCAGCGCTTGTCATTGCGAGAAACGATGTGACGGAGCAATCTCCTCCTGAAGATGTGTGAGGGAGGCGAACCGTCATATGGGTCGGTTCTTGCGATTCACTAATGTAGTGGAGTTGGGGAACATAAACACGCACCGTCATCCACACAATGGTGATCTCCCATCGTCATTCTCCGATGATTTTGACCAGCACCCTTTTTCTTCTCCCCCCATCAAATTCGCCGTAGAAGATCTGTTCCCAGGGTCCGAAATCAAGCTGACCATCGGTCACAGCAACGACTACTTCCCTGCCCATGATCTGCCGCTTCATGTGGGCGTCCGCGTTGTCCTCACCCGTGCGATTGTGGAGGTATTGGCTGGTTGGCGCATGCGGTGCAAGTTTCTCAAGCCACACCTCGTAATCCTCATGCAGACCGGACTCATCATCGTTAATAAAGACAGACGCCGTGATATGCATTGCGCTGATGAGCGCGAGACCCTCCTGGATCCCACTCTCACGCAGGCAGGTGTCAACCTCCGGGGTTATATTAATCAACGCGCGGCGGCTTGGGGTGTTAAACCACAGCTCTTTTCGATAGGATTGCATCTC
>DAOUDJ010000051.1:0-3718 GCA_034430795.1 Anaerolineales bacterium
GAAGCTGTCAGCGGCCAGTCTCATCCTGTTTTCGCCAGCATTGGCGACACGACTTCTGGAACCGTTGAATACACAAACAAAGAAGGAATCCTTGTGCTGGCCGCCTATGAGTGGATCTCTGATTGGGATATGGGCATCGTAACCGAACTCCCGCAAGCCGATATCTTCGCAGACGCAAACGCCCTCGCCCCCTTCACTATTGCCATGCTCGTGGGCACGTCAATCTTTTCGGTTGCAATCGTCGCCTTCGTCGCTAACCGTTTTCTTCTGCGCCCTCTTAGAAACCTGACAGAGCTGGCGGAACGACTTTCTCGCGGGGATTGGTCCTTTCGTGTTCCCTCAGACCGCGATGACGAAATTGGCGCACTGGCTCACAGCCTTAACACCATGGCCGATGAACTAAACAGTCTCTATCAATCACTTGAAGACCGCGTCGAGGAACGCACCCGTCAAGTGCGAACAGCAGGAGAAGTCGCTCGTGCGGTTATTTCTATCGCTTCACTTGACGATTTGCTTAGGCGCGCAGTCGAACTCATTCAACAGCAATTCAAGTACGACTATGTTTCCATTTTTCTGATCGAAGAGGATGGCGACTTCGCTGCACTTCACGAAGCCACCGGGGAGATCGGGAAAGCATTAGCAGCGGAGGGGTACATCGTTCCAGTTGGCTCGGCCTCGATCATTGGCTGGGTGACAAGCAATAACCAACCGCGGCTTGTAACGGATATTCAAGCTGATGACCAAAAATTACGAAGAGACCTCATGACGGATATGCGTTCCGAGTTGGCTGTTCCATTGCAGACCGGTGGTCGTGTGCTCGGAGCGATGAACGTGCAGAGCTCCAAGATAGATGCATTCCGACCTCAAGATGTAGAAATGCTGCAAACGCTAGCTGATCAATTGAGCGCTGCGATTCTCAATGCACGTCTCGCCAAAATATCTTCATTAGCCGCAGATCGAGCACGATTGGTGAGTGAAATCACGTCAGAATTAAGCGGTCCATTGGAGATCGAAGAAGTTTTAGAAAAAGCAGCCAGGGCGTTGCAGCGCGGGTTGGGCAATCCAGAAGTAATCATTAAGATTCATGGAGAGGAAACCACAGAACTGTACACAGGAACCAAGATTTAAGGCTTCTGATATTTTTTTTAATAATCACCGTAGTTTGTCGAGATAATAGTGGATGAATAAAGCAGATGATTAATCGCTTACGTGGGGTAATAGCGCCCACCTCGCCAGATCCGAATATTGCGCAGCGCCAAATGGTGCTAAATATCGTCCTGCTGGGTTTGGCGATCCCTGGATTACTATTGGGCACAGCACTCTTAATCCTCTGGATTCTTGGCTACGTCCCACCCGCCGGCGCCATTGCTGGGATAGGAGTCCTACCCTTCTTCTTGCTCTCTTATTGGCTTGGTCGTCAGGGTCGGCCGCGAATTGCAGGATACATACCCACAACTGTCGTTTTCATCATTGTAGTGGCATCCCTATTCCAAGTTGGAATTGGGCACGTCTCCACAATAGGCATGGCGATGGTTGTCGCGGCAGCGGGCATCCTGATTGGGACTTGGACAGCATCTTTTTTCGTTCTACTGAGCATTCTAGCTTACATCCTTGCGGGTTGGGCTCAAAACGCCGGATTAGTCTCATCTGCTACCCTCCCACAAGCGACTGTGCTCGCTGATGTTTTCGTTCTTGGATTCGGATTGGCCGTACTGGTGGTTCTCATCTGGCTCTCTAACCGAGAGATGGCTCGGGCTTTGAGCATGGAGCGCGGGATCAGCGATCAACTCCAGGTACAGAGTCGAGAGCTCGAGGAGTTAGTTTCTCAACGTACTCGCGTCTTGGAACGTAGAGCCCTTCAATTGCAAACGACTACCGATATCGCCAAATTAACAACTGAACTCCCAGAGCCAGAAATGCTGATGTCCCAGGCGATCGAACTCATCCGCGCCCGCTTCGGTTTTTACCACGCCTCCATTTTTATCATGGATGAGACTGGCAACTGGGCTGATCTGGTTGCAAGCACAGGGGAAGCGGGGCGCAAGATGATCGCCAGGCACCACAGGCTTGCGCTGGGCAGCGCAAGTATCATCGGTTGGGTCTCAGCCAACCGCCTGCCACGCGTGGCACTCGATGTTGAGCAAGACCCCTTCCACTTCAAGAATCCGCTCCTGCCAGAGACACAATCCGAGCTAGCAGTCCCTATGCTCGTTGGACAGCGTCTTCTAGGAGCCCTCGATGTTCAGAGCACGGAACCGCATGCCTTCGCCGAGGATGATGTTCGCACCCTGGAAGCAATCGCGAGCGAGGTTGCAATTGCCATCGATAGTGCCCGCACTCAGCGAGCGATGCAGGAACAGCTCGACCGTATCGAACGTTCTGATCGAATCGAAACACAAGCGGCTTGGGGACGAATTGCTCGTTCTCGATCTGTGCCCATCATCCATTTAAATCCAAAGGGTGAAATCGGACCCCTAACTGACGAGGTATTTCCAGTCATCGAGGATGCCATCATCCAAGACTCAACCGTCGTCAGTCCAAACGGGCGAGATATCGCCATCCCTATTCAAGTGCGGGGCGAAACTATCGCGACGCTCGCGGCCCGACGGTCTAAACCGTCTGAACCCTGGAACGATGAAGAGATTGCCTTGATGGAAGCAGTCGCCAGCCAATCCGCTCAAGCTTTGGAGGGCGCTCGTCAACGATCAGAGGAAAGGCGTCGCGTCACAGAGCTGGAGGTCATCAATCGCATCAGCCAGGCAGTTTCCCAGATGTTGCCCCAGGACTCTCTTTTCCGAATCGTCCGTCGGCAGCTCATACAGGCAATTGGTGAAACCGACCTTAAAATCTGTTTATTCGATCCCCAAGAAGATCAATTGACAATCTCCTTTGATTCACGTCGTACTGCACCCGCCCAATCCACTACTGAACCTCTCGGGGATGATCTTACTTCCGTCGTCATCCGTTCACGTCAACCATTGCTGCTCACAGACAATCCAGCCCAACGCGCAGCGATGCTGGGCGTGAGTGACTTTGGAGAGGAAATCAAATCATGGCTGGGTGTGCCCATGCTGCTCGGTGATGAAATTCTGGGTACGATCATCCTTGAGGATTACGAACAGGACAACCGATTCACAGAAGATGATGCCGCTCTGCTGGCGACAGTTGCCAGCCAAGTCGCAGCAGGTATCCAGAATGCCAACTTGCTTGACCAAGTCCAGCGTACAGCACGGCGCGAACGTTTGATTCATGAGATTACAAGTAAAGTTCGTCGTTCTCCAGATATGAAATCCATCCTAAAGACAAGTACCCGCGAATTGGGTAGAGCCCTTAACGCCATTCGTTCCACGGTCTCTTTAGGATCAAGCGAGTCTGAAGCGAACGACAGATCGGATGATAGCGAGGACGGTCTTCTGACTAGTCAGGATACCAATTCATAATGGTAACTATTTCTAAGAGCCTTTCACAACGGGTTCGTGATCTCCTCAACAAAATGAGCCTTGGAGCGCGGCTTACGTCTATCCTGCTGCCACTTGTCCTCATTCCGATGCTCGTTCTCGCGGCAGTAAGCTATTTCCGGGCGCGCGATCTTCTCCGCCAACAGGCTGCGAGCCAGATGATATCGGCTGCTCAGGCGCAGGTCCAGGTCCTGCAGGAATGGACCGATATCAGCGAGCAGCGCCTCCAACTTGGAAGTCAGCGCAGCGCTCTTCGAGCT
>DAOUDJ010000052.1:0-4193 GCA_034430795.1 Anaerolineales bacterium
GATGTAGTGTAGAAATACTGCGCCAAGCCGAGAGCAAGACCGGCGAGCAGAAACGATCGGCGATCGTTGGTTTTCCATGCATTCCATAAAGCGCCCAGCGCGAGGACGAAGAAGAGTCCATCCCATATATTGTTATAGGCGACACGGCTGAAGAAGATATGGTGGTGAAATGCCATCAACCATGCTGCGCTGATGGTGGCGACACGCCGGTTGAAAAGCGACCTGCAAGCCCAGTATAGGGCAGGAATAGTAAATGCCCCAGCTATAGCTGAGACCCAGCGGATGGCGATCACAGTCCTGCCTAACAATCGCTGGGATAGCGATAATATCCAGAAGTAAAGTGAGGGGAAGGAAAACCAACCCAAACCGAGAATGTTGTTCCTGCGACCGTCAAGGAATTCCCATGCCGTGAGTCCGGCAGAGCCCTCATCCCCGCTGAGAACGTAGGGCTTGTGGTCCGCGCCCCAGGTGCGCAAGATAAGGCTTGCAAGAGTGAGCGCGACGATGATGGCGATTTCCCACCGATCCCAGCGTTTGTGTTCTTGAGGCGGACTGGTCTTCCAGCAGCCGGTAACCGTCAGCGCGATACCGGCGAGCCAGAGTGGAGCGGCGACGCGACTGAGGGCCATTGCGTTGTCGCCCGTCGCGGCGAACGCGGCAGTGGAGAACAGCAGCCCGAGGATGATCGTCCATCCTTTGCGGGGCGTGATCGTTAGCCAACGAGCGAAGCGGTCAATAGACACGCGCACCAACCATTTCCATGTTAATACAACTCGAGTTCGCGGATATGGATCTTGAATGGGTCACCCGGGGAAAGGCTTTCGATCTCGATTACTACTTGATCGATGTCAATCAACTTGCGCCCGAAAGATATTTCGACTGTGGGATCGTCAGGCAGATCCCGGAATTCTTGGCTGAAAGTGAGGGGCTCTTCTTCGCCAGTCGACCTCAGGGAAACCGTGAGGATGAAATCCATGCTGCCAGTGGTGGCTCTAATCCCGGTAAGGTCGATCGACTCGCTGAAAGTAAGACGGAAGACCGCTGGGTTCGCGTCGAATACCCGCGCCAGCGTGAAGGTGTCCTGATCGAAGATATGGTGAAGCTCGCCCAGATCAAGATATGGAGGCTCAACTTCTACCTGCTGCCCGAGGATGGATGTAATACCTATCCGTGGGCGCAGCCGTTCGGCTTCCAACGCGGCGAAGATCACATCCGCTTCGGGGGAATAGCTCATCCGCAGGAAGGTAAACCCATTTGCGCCATCAGGGTAGGGGATGATCTTTACGATCGTAATCTCACCGATAATTTCGCTGGTGCGCAGCTCTTGGACTTCTCTTTCGGTAAGCACGAAGACCATGTTTTCATCAAGCTCCTCGCGCATCTCGAGAAACCCTGTCGCGTTGCCAACCCTAACACGAGAATCGTCAGGCATCATGAATTGTTGTAGAACATGCGCTCCGTTCGCCCAAGTAGGTGTGAGAAAGACCCTATCTTCAGGATGGGACTGGAGATGCTGCGAGATGGCGCCGAAAACCTGTTTGGTGCCGTACTGCATGCCCCCGATGCTAAAGTCTTGCTCCCAGGTGGGTCCGTTGGTGATTGCCTGCCGCAGGATAACCAGGTTGGAAGCGGCTAAGAGTGTAAACACCCCAATGGAAATGAAGCGAGCGGGGAATCTCTTAGCTACCAGCAGCATAAGCGCAGATGTCCCTAGCGCGGTGACGATCGCGATTGGGATGGTCATCGAGAGCAGGCGGGTGATGCCTACGCCGACGACGATGCCGCCCATCGGGATTGCCAGGGCAGCTGCGAAAAGCACACGAACCTCAGGTTGTCGGATCTTGCGCCATGAAACAACGAGTCCGACTAGAAGCAGGGGCAGGGTTGCTAACCACATATGCCCGTAATCATCCATCTGATGTCGGGGCAGATCAGTGGCATTGGGGATGAACCAGTACGCTGGGCTCAGCCCTTTCATGTAGTAGCGAGCGGATATCGCCAGCTTCTCCGTCAGCGGGATGTCCTCTAACCAGTGACTGCTCAGCATGCGCAGGAACTCTTGGTGTTTGCCCGGTGTCTCCAGTTGAAAGCGGAGATACGGCAGTCCGAGGAGGAGTACGAGAATAATTCCAAGGAGGATAGTATTTCGATTCTGCCAATGGTATCGGGCATCGACGATCAACAGTAAAAGACCGGTCATTGTAATGATGATTTGTCCGGGTCCGTATGCGTAAAACGTCAGGGCGGCGAAAATCAACGCAGGATAGAGAAATCGGGGAGAACGTACTCGATAATTCAAGTAAAAGAAAAGGAAGCAGGCGTAGACCGAGACCATTACGCTGGTCTCGAATGCGGTACGCGAATGCAGGAACCAGGCGGGTGTGATAGAGAGGAAAAGGATCCCCAGCCAGGCTGATTGGATCTTGAAGATGCGTTTCAAAATTAGGCCCAGTGAAATTGGCGCCAGAAGTGTGAACAATGAAGCCGCGGCGCGTGTAACGTAGATTGATTTCCCGAAGATCAGGGTGGGTATGATCTGGAGATAGACGGAGAGATTGAGGTTGTACTCATAGACGTTCTGGAAGTAAGTCGGGAAAAGAATGCCGTCATAATTTCGGAAGCCATCACGCACGAAGTCGGCGGCCAGGACCGTCTGTATAGCTTCATCGGTGAAGAAATAGATGGGAAAATCTTCCAAGGCGATCAGACGGGTGAGTGTATATATCAGCAGAGATAGGAAAAATAATATCGTCTCCAGGTAAACTTTATCCTGTGAGATTTGAATTATTTTTTGACGGAAAAAACGGCTGGTTGAACCTGAAAGCTTGTGCAACGCTGTTGAATAAACCGACAGTGTTCTGCTTAACAAAGGCTGGGGCATCGACATGGATAGTACGGTGAGGTGGCCCGGAGGATCTCCCCGCCATGTTCCGGAAGGGCCGACTTCAATCATTGTTGGCTCTTGGTCTCTCGGGCCGCATAGGATAGGAAACTCCCCCGGGTGTTTTCTTACTTGATACCCAACTCCAACCTTGAAATCACCAACCGCTGTATCTCGCTCGTACCTTCATAAATCTCTGTGATTTTTGCGTCGCGGAAGAAACGCTCGATGGGCAGCTCTTTTGAGTAACCAATCCCGCCGTGGATTTGAACGGCGGCGTGCGCGCAAAACATCGCTGTTTCCGAGGCGAAGAGCTTCGCCATGGAGGCTTCAAGCGTGTAACGTCCCCCTCTCTCCTTGGCTGTCTGCTTAGCCAGAGCAGCGTTATAAATTAGCAGCCGGCTGGCTTCGATCCGCGTTTTCATATCCGCGAGGGGAAAGGAGATTCCCTGGAATTGGCCGATCTTCTTGCCGAAAGCCTCTCTCTCACGTGCGTATTCAAGGCTGGCCTCATAGGCTGCCTCGGCGATACCGAGCGCTTGAGATGCGATCCCTATCCGCCCAGCGTCGAGGACGGTCATCGCAATCTTGAAGCCTTCACCCTCTTCTCCCAGGCGGTTTTCCACTGGGCAGCGGTAGTCGTCGAAGACGATCTCGCTGGTTCCAGAGGCACGAATACCCAATTTTGGTTCGGGTTTCCCAAGGCGATATCCAGTTTGGCCGGCTTCGATGATGAAAGCTGTAACGCCTCTGTGTTTCTTATCAGGGTCGGTCATGGTGAAGAGCAGAACGTAATCCGCTTTCGGCGCAGAAGAGACCCAGGATTTTAGTCCATTGATGACGTAGACATCTCCATCGCGCACGGCGCGCGAGCGCATCGTTCCGGCATCCGAACCGGACATTGGCTCGGTGAGGGAGTACGCGCCGATCGCCTGACCTGAGGCGACGGGCTGTAGATATTTTTGTTTTTGCTCCTCGGTTCCAAACCGCAGAAATGCATAGCAGTATAGGGAGTTGTTTACGGACATGATCGTGCCGTGTGCTGCATCGGCCTTGCAAATCTCCTCCAGCGCCAGCACATAAGAAAGTGTATCCATCCCCGCTCCGCCGTATTCCTCGGGCACTTCGATGCCCATGAAGCCCATTTTGCCCATTTTACGGATGGTATCGATCGGGAATTCGCTGCTCTCATCGAACTCGGCGGCGATGGGTGCGATTTCATTCTTTGCGAAATCGCGCGCCGCTTTTTGGATCATCTTATGCTCTTCGCTCAATTCGAAGGAAGGACCTGATGCCGTCATGCCAGACCTCC
>DAOUDJ010000053.1:0-5176 GCA_034430795.1 Anaerolineales bacterium
CCCGGTTTCAAATCTGGCCTGGTTTCGCCATCTGCCTTCATCGGCGTACCCTGGAAGATGAAGAAGGGCGTTCCTTCGTCTGCGTACTTCTTGTAGATGAATGCCTGTCCAGTCAGATAGTTCATCCGATCTGCAGCACAGCTTGTCACTACGCCGATGGTAAGACCTCGCCTATCCAATACCGGATCACCGAGGTGGACCATGGGGATCCCTTTCACATCACATCGGAAACGTACGACCACGCTGTCGCGCTCAGCTTCTCGCTCCAGGAAACTTTCTCGCCCAATGAACCATGGTTTATACGTCTTTACATAGCTGCGGAATCCAGCCTCACCCACACCCAGCGTTAACTCACCGCCCATCTCGTGCCCGTATAAGGGTAGCCCGGCCTCGATCCGCAATGAATCTCTCGCCCCTAATCCGATCGGTTTGAGCCCCATGGGCTCGCCAATATCCAGCAGAGCTTTCCATAAGACAGCCAATTTATAAGGGTGCACAAATAATTCGAAGGCCATTTTCTCGCCCGTATAACCTGTGCGGGAAACAACCAGGTTGACGCCTCCGAGCGTGGCTTCACAAAGCTCCGCGCGATCTAGTTTTTGGATGCGTTTGCAGGTGACCTCATCACATTTTAGGGCTAGAAGGATGTCGCGCGACAGGGGTCCCTGTAAGGCGATATCCACTAACATGTCCTTCCCCTCGGCCGGATCGCGCAAGTTGCGGAGAACAACGTCACGGCCAAATGCTCTCACCCATGGACTTTTTTTATCCACGAGCACCTCTCCATCGCGAACCGCACAGAGATAGGCCCAATCCTTATCGTCATTCGACGCATTCACCACCAGAAGGTATTCCTCCGCCCCGCGTCGATAAACAATCAGATCGTCAATGACATTTGCGTCTGGGTCCAAGAAATGTGTGTACACCGACTGGCCGATCTTGAGATAGCCGATGTCGTTTCCACAGACGCTGTCTAAGAACACAGCAGCATCTGGCCCCTCTGCCTGGTATATCCCCATGTGAGAAACATCAAACAAACCAGCCGCGGTGCGGACAGCTTGATGTTCCTCTCTAACGGTTGAGTACCATAAGGGCATATCCCAACCGGCAAACGGTGCCATCTTCGCGCCCAGCTCCAGATGGATCGCGTGGAGAGTTGTCCGTTTGGATTCGGGCTTCTCCTTGGGTTCCTGCCAATCGAACTCCGGCAAAGGTTCACCTGATCCATCTGAAATACCGATATAAAATGGCTTGGCAGCAGCGACTGGATCCCCCTTGATGGATTTCACAGGCGGCTCGTTCGATTCCCGAACCCACGCCGGCCCCGGGTGCTTCGCCAGGAGATCATGATCCTTTATGCTGACAAACCCATCCGATAGCGCCCGCAGCCAGGCGGCGGCAAGATTAGCTTCGCTTGATTTCACACTTAGCTGGAATTCATAGGGAGACTTACAAGTAAGCGTACCCTCGATTTCACCCTGCGGTGTGCTTAGTCGTGTGGCTTGGCTTTGACCAGGATCCAACGCCTCGACATCACTGCTCAATGCGGTCATCAAGAATTGCCGAACGCGTTCACCGCCAATGTCAAAGGCTGCCCGTTGACCTTTCCCCAGCGGTTCGTCGCCCATGGTATAGAAGTGAGGATATCCATGAACGGTTGGATCGAAGTCGATACCTGCCCTTTCTGCCAATTCCCGTACTCGTACTTTCGTTTCTTCAAGGACCTTAAAGTCCACCTTCGCACGTCTATTTCGACGTTTACGGGATTTCATTTGATAGGGAGTCGTCGCCAATAAAACGTCGGCGATGATGTCAGCAAGTTCGGTGGTTTCCTTTTCCTTGAAACCACGCTGCGTAATCCAGGATGTGCCCATGCGAATGCCGGAAGGATCAAGTGCGGATTTGTCACCCGGTATGGTATTCCGGTTTACGACGATACCCGCCAGATCCAATAGGCGCGCGGCCATATCACCAGAAAGCGTTGTCCCATCAGGCCCAGTTACGGATCTGCAATCCAAATTCATAAGGTGGGTGTCGGTGCCGCCGAACGCTATCGGAAAGCCTCTCTCCTCCAGACGTTTCGTCAATGTTTCGCAATTCTTTATCACTTGATGCTGAAGAACGCTGAATCTTTTCGTTTGAGCGAGCTTAAAAGTGAGCGCAAGTGCGGCAATCGTATTAATGTGCGGGCCGCCCTGTTCTCCCGGGAATACCGCTCGATCAATCTTGCGCGCTATTGCATAGTCCGCCGTGATGATCACTGCTCCCCTGGGTCCATTGAGAGATTTATGCGTGGTCGTCGTGACAATATGAGCATGACCGATCGGGGATGGATAGGCGCCGGCAACCACCATGCCGGCAACGTGGGCGATATCGGCCAATAGATATGCACCAACCGAGTCGGCGATCGCCCTGAACCTGGCCCAATCGGCCGACCAAGGGTAGGACGAAAAACCGGCGATGATCATCTTGGGCTTGTGTTCCGTCGCCAGATCCTGGACTGTCTGATAATTTATGCGCTGTGTCTCGGGATCTACGGTGTAATGGACGATGTTATAAAATTTCCCGGAACGATTAACAGGGGATCCATGGGAGAGGTGACCACCATGCAGCAGGTTCATGCCCATGACGGTATCCCCGGGGTCAACCAACGCGTGATACACCGCGTTATTGGCTGGCGCCCCCGAAAGCGCCTGCACATTTACATACAAGTCGTCTGCCGTCAAACCATTGGCGGCAAAAGCTTCGGCGCAGCGCCGCCGTGCTAACGCCTCGATCGTATCAACGTACTCGACGCCCTTGTAATAACGCGGGTCGGAATAACGGCGGTAGTGTGCAAGACGGTTGTCATAATCCAGGATTTCTTCTTCAGTCATCCAGCGGGTATCCTCATCCGGATAGCCTTCCGCATAGACATTCTGGAACGCCGAATCCAGCGCCTCTCGCACCGCTAACGGAGATGTACTTTCGCTTGCGATCAGGATCAATCGTCGATATTGACGCTCGGATTCCAGTTGGGTTAATTCGTACACATCTGGATCTAGTTCTTCCAGAGTCCCTCTAAAAAGTGAATCAGGCATTTGAAGCTCCTAAATAAAGGGGCAGCTTATGAGTCAATAGCTGCGACATGGAAATGTTGTAGAACGGATTGTAAGACGAATGGGGAAGAAGGGTCAAGGATTGCCTTCTAGCGTTCAAGCTCGGATATGGGTCCACCCTCATAAACCCACAGGTCGAAAAGGTCCTGCAAATCACAGCTGCAGGTTTGCTCAGCGACTTCCTGGAGACCGCTCCCGCTCGCAAAGCCATACAGATACTGCCGATAATACGCCTTCATGAATTCGCCAAAGCGACGATCACCGAGCTCGCGGCGCAGCGCGTCAAAGAACAGCGCGCCTTTCCAATACACGAACACGGCGTAATCATCAGCGGAGGCATACTCCCCAACAGGAAGACCGATCGGAATCGTCGGGTCTGGGTGATTCCGTACGATGGCGCGCAAATCGCTTAAGAAACCAGTCGCACGGCCCGATCCCACGGCTTGTTCGTAATACAGCGCCTCCGCGTAAGTCGCCGCAGCTTCATCCAACCAGGGTTCCGTTATTTGGTCATCGCCGATAAGACCATAGAACCACTGGTGGGCGACTTCGTGGACAGTGGGCTCCACTATCCAATGGGTCCCCAATGTGCCAATGAAGACCAGCCCCGGGTATTCGATGCCGCCGAACGCATGGGGTGCGTCGACGATGTCCAACTCCGGATAGGGGTAGGGTCCCACAAGATCACCCAGAACCTGCATCTGCAGGGTCGCTGAATCGAGCACCTTAACAAGATCGTCGACATGATCCTGCAGCACCCAAGCTGTTACGGTAACGTCGCCAACCTGGCGGGACTCATCGACGAAGTCGGCGACGGCGATGGCCACATCCCGCATCGGTCCAGTGACATACGTCAGGCGTTGAAGATCGCCCAGGGTCTCATTTAAAATCTCCACTCCGGATACAACGAGATCAAAGCCGGCAGGCGCGGTCACTTGCAGCTGATAGAGGGCTATCTCGGAGTTGGTCGTATCCCCACCCGATGGCGCTCGCCGTATGTCCCACTCATCATCGACGATGCGCGGGATCAGTGGATAGAAGGTCGGGGCGATCAACACGCCCTCTGTGATCCCAAAACGGCGGGGAGCTGAAGGACGCATCGAACCCACCTCGATCCGGAACGGAAGACCCAAATCGATCGTATCCCCCGGGGCGAGCGGCAACGCCAAGTCAACCCGCAGAGCTAAACCATCCAACTCCTGCTTGGGTTCGATGACCTTGTCCCTGATAAATATAGGACCCGCGACCATCGAAGCCTGGTACTGCGGATCGTTCGGCCAGAGCATCAGATAGATTTCATGCAGCGGATTATCGAGATTATTTTTGAATTGAATCTGAGCCCAGCCATCGAGAACAGCGGTCCTCATCTCCGCATCAAAGGTCACCTCCACTTCGATCGAATAGCGAGTAGCGCCTTCGAAGTGGGCAAGGTCATCGACATGATCGGATAATAAGCCTGGATTCTGATCGGATAATTGGATCTCCGGAGTCGGTTGTGGGGTATTCGTGGGTGGGGGCACTGGCGTCGGTGTGTACGCCGGAGGCAGCCCGACCGTACTTTGTGGACCAGATGTGCTCGGCAGCCCCTGCGCAGGGCCTGCTAGCGGCGCGCAGGCAGTCAAGAGGAGCAATAAGACGAAGAAGACCTTCTTCACGAGTAATCCTTCGTGTGGTTTTCACCCATTGGAATATCGGGCGACCCAATAGCGTACAGCATTGTTGTGAGTCCTGTTCCGCTCAAACTCTTCCTTAATAGTGCTCAATTGCTGCCTTCTTCAAATGTAGATAAATTCCGCGCGTGGATGATCTTGAAGATACCACCCCGATCCAGATCTTCCACATTTGAAATCGCCAGGTTGGCTCTCTTTACGTTCTCCACCGTGTCGCGATTGATATTCGGACCCATCAGGTTGCGCACGATGGGGTTGACGAGGTCCATCAGCTTTCCCATGATGGGATCCGTGGATCGGACATGTTCCATGAGGAATATGGATCCACCGGGCCTGACTACGCGAGCCAATTCCTGAAGTCCAAGGACCGGATCGGGAACAGAGCAGAATACAAACGTCGCCGCGGCG
>DAOUDJ010000054.1:0-3789 GCA_034430795.1 Anaerolineales bacterium
CGCCGCGGCGACGTTTGTATTCTGCTCTGTTCCCGATCCGGTCCTTGGACTTCAGGAATTGGCTCGCGTAGTCAGGCCCGGTGGATCCATATTCCTCATGGAACATGTCCGATCCACAAATCCCCTCATGGGAAAGCTGATGGACATCGCCAACCCCATCGTGCGCAACCTGATGGGTCCGAATATCAATCGCGACACGGTGGAGAACGTAAAGAGAGCCAACCTGGCGATTTCAAATGTGGAAGATCTGGATCGGGGCGGCATCTTCAAGATCATCCACGCGCGGAATGCATCATCATTGGGAGGAGGCAGCGCTTGAGCATCAAAGGAAAAGTTTTGATCGGAATAGGGCTCACAGCACTACTACTGGCGTCTTGCATTGGAGGCACTCCGGATCTCGTTTTAGGTGATATGGAAGTAGATCTCGGTGAGGTGGTCAATGGGGAGGTTTTAACAATCGAAATTCCGATTCAAAATATAGGTGATAAGGAGCTCGTCATCGAAGCGGTGACCACATCCTGTGGCTGCACATCAGCGGAGGTCAAACCGGCGAGGATCGCTCCAGGTGGTGAAGGAGTGCTCTACATCCAGTACGATTCGGGCGCGCACGGACCGGAGGCCAATGGACCTGTGATGCGCCAGATTTTTATTGCCTCCAACGATCCAGACCAGCCTGAAGCCGAGTTCCGTATCCTCGCAAATGTGATACCCCCTGAATCATGAACCGACAAGCTATAAGAACGCTGATCCTTGTGAGTGGGTTGGCGTTGGGATTGACCGCCTGCAGCACATTCTGGCCGTCTGCGGGGATTGGATCGCTCCTCGATGGTGGGTTCGTGTCCAATGGAGAGCGTATTTACTTTTCAGCAACCTCAGAACGCGGAACGAGGATACGTTCACGAGGCGGATCGGCTTTTGGCGGGATGATGATGGGACGACAAACTTGCGCTTCCTGCCATGGCTCGGATGGCCAGGGTGGGGCGCATTTAATGCATATGCAAGCGATGGACGCTCCCGATATCCGCTGGGATACGCTTAGCAGCACGGAGCACGGCGGTCATGACGAAGAATCCCATGAAGATGTGGAAGAGCTGCCCTATGACGAGGAATCATTCAGACGAGTACTACGAGAGGGGCTCACTCCCGGTGGAGAAAGTTTGTCATCAAACATGCCCCGGTGGGAGATAAGCGACGGGGATATAGATGATCTGATCGCCTATCTCAAGACCTTGCCCTGAGCGCGAGATTATCTATACGATCCTCGGAAAACGAACGTCCGGCATCATGCCGGGCAGTCGAGCTTTCAGAAGCGAAATCCACGACATTGGGGACTAATGCTCGATGTGCGCTTAGCACGAGGGTCATTGACGTCCGATAAGGCATGTGTGTCTGCAGTCAATGAGGACCACAGAGGAAGTATTGGAGCGTGCTTGACGTCCGGATCATTTTCACTTCAAGTGTCAGCGCTGTGGTCGTGTGTATGAATTCGAGACCGAATTGGTGGAGCGTCTAAGGAATAATTTTCGTCTTGACAAGGGATGGGAATTGAATGACGTCTGTACGTGCTTTGAGGGGGTATGTGCGAAGCGTATCGGAAAATGATTATTAAGCTAGCGTCCCCGATTTCCTGGAGTTGAGACCATGTAAAGAGGAATGGTAAAAGATCGCCGAGCTTCAATATAATCAGATAAGGTGGAATTACTCATAATTAGCTCCAATAAAGGGGAAAGAAAGAGGTAATAAATCGATGTTCGCAGCAGCATTAATTGGCTTTCGTGAGGGTCTTGAAGCCGCTTTGATTGTAGGTATCGTTCTGGGTTATCTGCGTAAGATTAATCAGACAAAGCGCTACCTAGATGTTTGGCTGGGTGTCGCTTTGGCTGTTGGATTAAGCATAGCTTTGGCATGGGGGCTCCAGTGAGTGGAGTTGGAGCTTGAGGACCGAATGGAGGAGATCTTCGAGGGTACGACGATGATCCTTGCTGTTTTGGTTCTTACTTGGATGATCTATTGGATGCGCTATCAAGCTCGTCTGATCAAGTCCTCGCTCGAACGAAACGTGCAACGTGTGCTAGACGCCGGAGACCGACGAGGTCTTGCCACAATCGCTTTTGTAGCCGTTTTCCGTGAGGGTGTTGAGACAGCGCTCTTCTTTACAGCTGCAGCGTTCACAATCGAGGGAGAAAAGGTCCTTGTTGGTTTAATCCTTGGCTTGGCATCGGCCATCGCCCTTGGCGTTGCCCTATACGCGTCCACTATCCGCTTAGAAGTGCGATGGTTTTTCAACATAACCAGTGTGTTATTATTGATTTTCGCTGCCGGTCTATTCGCCCATGGTATCCATGAGTTTCAAGAGGCTGCGATCTTGCCAACAATCTATCCTGACGTATGGGATGTAAACCACATTCTTGATGAGAATTCATTTCTTGGAGAATTACTGAAATCCCTGACGGGTTACAACGGTAATCCCTCTTTTATGGAGGTTCTCGCGTACGCTGGATATTGGGTATTTACTATGTTAGGTATCCGGTGGCTCATAAAGCGAAACCTCACTCGTAGACCTAACCTGGCTAATTCATAGCCAAGGAGAAAGATTATGTTTCGAAATCGATCGATATTTATTGCTACAGCTCTATTCTTGCTTGTTGCCATCCTTTTGGCCGCCTGTAGTGCAGGTCAACCTGAATCGCCTGCGACCGCGCCGGAAGCAACAGTGGTTGAAACCGGCTCCGACGGAGAGCATGAGGAAGGCGAGGCCGAGCATGACGAAGCGGAGGGCGAGCACTCGGATGACGAGGATGAACACGCTGAAGAGGGTGAGGACGCTGAACATGAGCTCTTCGAACTTCCCTCAGCGTACGAGGGCTTGGTGAATCCCGTCGATGGCGATACGGATGCAATCGCAGCCGGAGCCGATCTCTATGTCACCACCTGCGCCTCTTGCCACGGGGATTCAGGGTTGGGAGATGGACTTGCCGCTGCCGCGCTTGATCCGTCGCCGTCATCGTTGGCAGATGCGGCCATGATGGCGGAAATGTCGGACGGCTATATCTTCTGGAGGATCACCGAAGGCGGCTCGATGGAGCCCTTCAACTCGGCCATGCCACCGTGGGGGTCGGCGTTCAGCGAGGACCAGATCTGGCAGTTGGTGTCTTACCTCCGGACTCTCGCCCTGGAGTAGCAGAGATTCCATCATGTTATGACCGGCTTTGATGTGGCTCAAGGGAGCGTTGTCCAGGTTGGCTCCGGGGTCGCAGGCCAGCGGGCCGACAAGCCCTGTTGCGTCTCCAGCTGCTCTGCGGTCCACAAGGTGTGAAGGTAGGCGATGACGGCGTGGATCTCTCGATCATCGAGAGCATCGCCGAAGCCCGGCATCTGACGCCCAAATCCCAACTTGCCGTTGACAATCCATTCGTGAATTTGTTGATCCGAGTGGTCAGAGGCGTGCTCGCTGCGGTCCAGGGCGGGAGCATCCAGTTCGTTGGCATACCCTGCGCCGTCCATGTCGTGACAACTGGCGCAAGTCTGCTCGAAGATCGTGCAACCATCGGCTACAAGACCCGGGCCGACCGCCTGCAGCAATGGTGGTGTAGGGCTTGCAGCTGGAGGTTGACTCGTCGCCGAGGCTGGTGGCGACGGTTGTAAGGCTTCGCTTATGAGACCGTCAGGCCCGGATGCACATCCTGCTAGCAACAGGCCATTCATCAGAACTAAAGACCATCGATAAGTTGACATAATCACCCTCTCGAGCTGGCATAAGATCACGATGAAGGTCGATCCCAAGCCTGC
>DAOUDJ010000055.1:0-30356 GCA_034430795.1 Anaerolineales bacterium
GGCCAGCCTGTAAAATTTGAACCACGCATAAGAGAGAACCAAACTATTTGCACATGGAATGATGTGCATGGGTGCAAGCCCCTAGAAGCCCCGTCGCTTGCGGCGGGGAGCATTCACGTATTTCCCAGTTAGCGAGCGCTAACAGCCATAACGCTCTATGTCTATACATTTGCTGTTTAGCGCGAAGCGTTATATAATGACAATATGATCAAGTCGATTAGGGGCTCTGAAACCGACAAGGTCTTTCATCGGGAGCGATCGCACCGCCTTCCCCAAGATCTCCAACAAACAGCCTATCGTAAGCTGCGATATCTCCATAATGCCAAAGATCTTAACGATCTGCGCATTCCACCCTCCAATCGACTTGAGAAACTGAAGGGTAATCGATCTGGACAGTTCAGTATCAGATTTAACGATCAATGGCGCATTCGCTTCATCTGGGAGGGCGACGATTCATATGAAGTTGAAATCGTCGATTACCACTGAGGAGGTATGTGATGGAAAAATCTAAGCGATTGGCACCTGTCCACCCAGGTGAAGTATTAATGGAGGATTTCCTCAAACCGATGGAACTAAGCCAGAACCGCGTTGCCCTATCGATTAGCGTGCATCCTCGCCGTATCAATGAAATTGTGCTTGGTAAACGCGGCATCTCGGCGGATACTGCGCTACGCCTTGCGAAGTTCTTTGGCACCAGCCCGGATGTCTGGCTTGGTTTGCAGAAAGATTATGAGCTTGATGTTGCATTGGATGAACTTGGTGATCGCATAGATCGTGAAGTAAGGACCCTGGCATCTTTACAGGCTTAATCTTGCGCTCGCTAACCAACCGTCACAGCGTACCGGGCATGTGCGGCGATATAATGTCGAGTGAACAGATCCCTGGCTGCTGAGCTCAAAACCGATAGCGACCATTTCAACTCGGTTCGTCGACGCGATGAGCGCGCCGTCCTGACCAGCGTCGGGGTGTTGCATCGCCGGTTACCAATGGAAGGGTGGGGTGATCCATCACGCTTGTCCTCCTCTAATTTGCTACATATTTAACCTCCACATCCGCAATCTTCTCAATTTGCCAGTTGTCCTTCTGGCGGGTAAGTGCTACAAAAGAACTCAGAAAGGGGTTGGTGAAGGCAATGGCTCCGACGATCCTGCTGTCAACTCCAGCGACGGGAAAAACACATGCATGTATATCCCGCGTCCGTGAAGCGGTTAAGCAGTTTCGTGGGAATACCGCCTGGGTCATCCTCCCCGACCGCTATCAGGAACGGGCGTTCAACTGGCGCTTGGTAGAGGCGGGCGGGGCATTTGGCGTGCAGATCGGCACCTTCGGCACTCTATATCACGAGATCCTGCGGCGAGCCGGCAAACCCGTCCCATTGGCCTCGGATGTGGTTCTCCAGCGTTTGATCCGGGGCGTGATTGAAGAGGCGTTGAGCAAAGGGCAGCTCTCCCACTTCCAGGAAATCGCCGGCAAACCCGGATTCCTGAGCGTATTACAAGAACGCTTCGCTGAACTCAAGCGCGCCCAAGTCCAGCCCCAGATATTTATCAAATTCGCTGGAAAGCAAGATAAGGCGCGCCAAGAGCTCGCACTGCTATATGAACACTACCAGAAACAACTGCGAGAACTTGGTTGGGCCGATCCAGAAGGGTTGAACTGGCTGGCGGTCGCCGCGCTCGAGGCGGATCCTAACCTATGCGCGAACTGGCCGCTGTTGGTCGTGGACGGTTTTGACTCCTTCCACGGCTCTCAGCTTTCCGCGCTTAAGCTTCTCGGCGATCGTATACCGCAGTTGTTGATCACCTTCCCCGGCGATCCCGATAACGACCGCACCGCATTCCGCCGCTTCAAGCGTTCCTATAAAAAGCTGCACGCGGCGCTTCCCGAAGCCGTGATCGAGGGGCTGGAGGGTGACGTGCATCTTCCGTCGCCCCTGGCTCAATTCGAAGCCGGTCTCTTCGAGCCAGATCCGGTGGTTATTCAAGGAAAAGGGCACATCTTCCAGCTTGAGGCGCGCACGACAGCTGACGAATCGCGCGAAGCGATGCGCTGGATCAAAGCCCGCATCGTGCGCGACGGGCTTCGTGCCCAGGAATGCGCAATCGTAACGCCGAACCCGGAGCTCTATCGTCCTCTCCTGCGCGAAGCGGCGATTGAATTCGGCCTGCCGCTGCGCTTCACTCACGGCGATCCGCTGCGGGACACACCCGGCATCACTGCCTTGCTAGAATTGCTCGCTCTGCCGCTCTTGAACTGGCCGCGGCGCGGCACGCTCGACGCGCTTTCTTCCCCGTACTTCGACCTGAGCCCCTTCGGCTTCAACGATGATGACACCATCGCCCTTGATGAGCTCAGCCTTTACGGGCAGATCATCGAAGGCTTGGATGAATGGAGCGGGGTATTGGCGCGCCTCGCCTCGGGCGATGATGGAGCTCGCCGTTTGTACGACGAAGCGACGCGTTGGCCGAATCTACCGCGCGGCGATCAAGCCCAGACGCTATTGGAGGCGCTGAAGACTTTCAGCGATCGCATTCAACCGCCTGACTCGAGATCCACCACGCATTGGGTCGCATGGCTCGAAGATTTGCTGGAAGATTTGTCATTCTTCCAGCGCTGCGAAACGCCTCTAGACCGCGCCGCGGCGCTCAGGTTCCGGGAAGTTCTGCGGGCGCTTGTGCTCGGCGAGGCGGTGGCTGGAGCGCGCGATACGCTGTATGGTGCTTTTTCCCTCGAACTACGATCTGCTCTGGAGAGCGCCTATTTCGAAGCGCCGCTCGATTGGCGCCAGCCTTCAATTCTCGTCCTTCACGTCCTGGCTGCACGCGGGTTGCGCTTTAAAGCCGTTGCCGTCCTGGGGCTTTCAGAGGGGATCTTCCCTGAGGTGGAGCGCGAGGATCCGTTTTTCAGCGATGCAGACCGGGATGTACTGGGCCTTGAACCTCGCCTGGGGCGCGAGCAAACCGGTCTTTTCTACCAGGTGGTTACACGCGCAGATCAATTCCTGCTGCTCACGCGTCCGTATCTGGCCGAAGACGGCGAGCATTGGCAGGCTTCACCTTTCTGGCGGGCGGCAGGATCCTTGCTGCTGGATGACCCGCAAAGGGTTCGTTCTGAAGAGCCGCGATCGCTGGCGGAGGCCGGCTCTCAAGAGGAGCTGCTCTTCTGGGGTGTGCGCAGGGGTGCGCTGCCGCCGGAGTATAGAGAATTGCTTCCGCGCTGGAAACGTCTGCGGGCGGCGCGCGATGTACTGGCTAAACGGCAGGCGCGCGAAGCTGCCGGGGATCACGAGGGGGATCTTTCCTCCATTACTGAACGGATCCGTAGAACATACGGGCTGGACCACGTCTGGAGCTCCAGCCGCCTGGAGAGCTACGGCACCTGCCCCTTCTTTTTCCTCTCAGCGTCAGCCTTAAAGCTGGATCCGCGCGATCCGCCTGAGCCGGGTTACGACGCGGCACAGCTAGGTTTGGTCCTGCATGCTGTGCTGGAAGAGGTTTATCCGGCGGTCGAGGATCCTACAGATACGGAGGCCGTACAGCACGCCCTGCCTGAGGTAGCGGAAGCCGTTTTCGCCGGAGCTCCGGTGAAGTACGGCTTCCGTCCAACAGCTCTGTGGGCGTTGGAGCAGCAGGAACTGCTCGAGATTCTCAAACTCACGATCACGGCGCTGGGGCAGGCTTCTGAGGGGTGGCAGCCGTATGCGTATGAGCAAGTGTTTGGTCTGCAGGGGAAGCCTGAACTGCGGATTGACATTGAGGGTGATGATGTGTTCGTGCGGGGGGTGATCGACCGTGTTGATCGCAACGCCGAGGGAGAGGTGCGCATTCTGGACTATAAGACCGGCGGCAGTCACCTTTCTAAAAACGATCTTATCAGCGGCCGTAGGCTGCAGCTCGCGATTTACGCTATGGGTGCCCGCGATGCTCTAGGGCTGGGTGAACCTGTGGAGGGGATTTATTGGACGATCCGCGGGGCGAAGGCCGGGGCGTTGAAGCTGGGCTCCTTCAAAGCGTTCACGGATGAAGGGGTTTTTGAGGGACCCGAGGGAGCGATGGAGCTGGCGAGAAGGCATGTGGGCAGGTTTGTAAAAGGGGTGCGCGCCGGTGATTTTGCGCCCGCTGCTCCCGAGGGAGGCTGCCCTCCCTATTGTCCGGTTGTAGGGTGGTGTTGGCGGTATCGGGAGGGGTGGGGGTAGATAACGTTGGAGCCATCGGGTGCGAGATTCTTCGCAGTTGAACTCTTCAGAATGGCATCAAGCAGGAACATGTCATGCTGAGCGAAGCGAAGCATCTCGTTCTTTGAATTGGCGGATGCTGCTTGTCATGAACGAGATTCTTCGTCGCTCTGCTCCTCAGAATGACATTAAGCGGGTGCCTGTAATTCTTGGGAAGCGCCAAAGCTATAAATATTCTTGAGAATGGGAATCATATTCTATGACTGACGACAGCTCAAAATACCTGGATGTCAACCTGACGGCCGAGCAGCGCAAGGCTGTGGAATGCCTGAACAAGGATGTCGTCGTCACCGCCGGGGCAGGGACGGGGAAGACGCGCACGCTCGTGGCGCGGTATGTGCGGCTGCTAGAAGAAGGGAAGTCGCCCCGCAGGGTCGTGGCGATTACATTCACCGAGAAAGCAGCGCGCGAAATGCGCAATCGCGTGCGCAAGGCCGTGAGCGAACGGGCCGACTCCGCCGGAGATACCGATGAGAAAAGACACTGGGCGGATCTTGAAGCCGGGATGGATGCAGCCCGCATCGGCACGATCCACAGTCTATGCTCTGAAATCCTGCGCGCGCATCCCGCCGAAGCCCGGATCGATCCACTCTTTGATGTCATCGAAGAAGGAGCTGCCGCAGCTCTGAAAGCCCGGGCGGTCGAGGATGTGCTGCTCTGGGCGCTCGATGAGCTGGATATGGTCCGCCTGTATTCGGTTTTCAGCGCGCATGCGCTGCGAAGGCTGCTCGCCCATTTACTGAATCGCAGGCTCGATGTAGCGATGCTCTTTAATAATGATGACTTGGAGGTGAGAGCAAAAGCCGCGCTTCGTGAGGCGATCAATGCTTTCGTTGAATACAAGAGCGTCGCCTTTGGCATTAAAGCCTTGAAGGAACTGCAAGAAACCGGAGGGTTAACGGCGGATGCTGGGGCAACACTTGCAGGCCGGATTGAACACCTGCTCGAACTGTGGGGTCAAGCCGAAATATGTCTTGAAAAGGATGATCTCTTCGGAGCAGCGGCGGCATTGTTTTTCCTGCGCCGCGAAGGGCTCAAGCGCGGGGCGGGCACTAAACATTCAGTGGCGAAAGCCGTCCAAGCGGATCTTCAACTGTATTACGACGAATGTCTTACACCCTGGCTCGGCGGTGCGAAGAGCACCGACCCCCCGCCGACCGCAGAGCTCGAGAAAACCTGGTCTGTAGCCCTGCCGCAGATCCGGGTGCTTTTCCAGCGGGTTCGCGATCAGTACGCGCAGGCGCTCGATCGCCTCCACGCGCTAGATTTCGACGATCTCGAATCTGGCGCCTTTGAACTTCTGCGTCTCCCGGCTGTCGCCGAGCGCTGGGCGAGAGAGATCGAAGCGGTCCTAGTGGATGAATTCCAGGATACGAACGAACGCCAGCGGGAGATCGTCGATGCCCTGTGCGGCGGAGTCCCAGGAAAGCTCTTCATTGTCGGCGACGCCCGCCAGAGTATCTACCGCTTCCGTGGGGCGGATGTGAGCGTCTTCCGCCGCGTCCAGCGCGACCTGCAGGCGCGCCGCGGGGAGCACTTCGAACTCAAGCGCACCTTTCGTACCCACGATGGATTGCTGCAGGAGATGGATGGACTGCTAGCGCCCATCCTCGGCGAGGATGATGACCCTGAGCGTCTCTACCGCGTGCCCTATACGTCGCTCAATGCTGATAGAGATGAGCCCGATCTAGCTCTCACCCCGCCATTCACCGAATTGATCCTAGGAATTGGTGAAGGGGCCGGGGAAGCGCGACCTCAAGCTGCTCGCGCCCTTGCCAGACGTTTGGATGAATTGAAGGAACTCGGCGAGATAAGCGCTTATGACGACGTGGCACTGCTCTTCCGAGCATCAACCGGATTCGGGGAGTATGAGGATGCGCTCGAGGATGCAGGCATCCCCTTCGTCACTGTGGCGGGGAGCGGATTCTATGATCGTCCGGAAATTCGGGATGTGCTTAATATTTTGCGGGCGTTGAGCGAGCCGTCGAATGACGCCGCGCTGGCCGGGCTTTTTCGCTCCCCTGCCTTCGGCATCTCCGATCCCGGCTTATACCTTTTACGCCTGCACTCCGGTGAACCGCAGCCCCTTCTCACCGCTCTGAAGGGTAATCTGGATTACCTTGGAGAGACCGATCAAGATGCCACCGCCCGGGTTCGGGATTTTCTCGCTGAATTTCGTCCACTCGTGGATCGCATGCCCGTCGCCGAGTTACTTAAGAAGATCGTGGATGCAACCGACTACCGTGCCATTCTCGCTGCGTCTCATATCCGCCTCTGGCGCAACCTGGACAAGCTCCTGCAGGATGCTCACACCAGCGGTCTGGTCAGGGTGCGGGGGTTCTTCGAATACCTGCTTACGCTGCGTGAAGTGGGAGCGAGGGAGGGGGAGGCACCGGCCGAGGCACTTGGCGCTGTGCGATTGATGACCATCCATAAAGCGAAAGGTTTGGAGTTTGAAGTTGTCGTCCTAGCGGATACCTCCCGCAAGCCGCTGGGAAGAGTTGAACTCGCTTATTTGCTCCCCGAGACAGGACCTGCTTTCAGATTCGACCGCCTTGAGGGATCACCGCTGATTTATAACCTGGCAAGATACCTCGACCAGCAGCAGTCTCATGAGGAGGAGAACCGGATTCTCTATGTTGCGGTTACACGCGCCCGGGAACGGCTCATCTTGAATGGTCATCTCTCACTGCGCTGGGGGAAGCTGACCGCCAACGGTTGGATGAAATCCTTCCTGGAGGTGCTTGGGTTGGATCCAGAAAGCATGGGGGAGGGGGTAGGGGGATGGACGAAGGCGACGCTGCCCAATGGCCGCGAGCTCGGGGTCTGGGTCGCGAATGCACTCGAGCCGGGGGATGCGAAGCTGGCAGCTCAAGCCGCTTGGCCCGAATCTGAGGCGCAGGATATCTATGCCCCGCTCGCGGTTGTTAGTGATGAGCGCATGGATGAGGATATGGCAAAGGAGCTCGAACGCGATTGGCGGGCGACGGGGAAGCGGCTGCACCCGCCGGCTGTAGTAGTGGGTGCGATGGTTCACGAAGCCATCCGCTCGTGGTTTTTCCCGGGTGACTCTGCGCTGAAGCCGCTGCTTGAAGTAACAGCGCTTTCGCATGGTCTGATCGATCCCGGGCAGCGCCGGCGGGCGATCCGCGAGGCTGAAAAATTGCTCGGGCGCTTCCGGGAGCATGATGTTTACCTCGAGATTGAGGCGGCATCCACGCGGATGTATGAGGTGCCCTATACCCGCCCGCATCCTACCTGGGGATCTGATTCTGGCCGCATAGACCTGCTGTACCTTGTCGAGGGCGCCTGGCGTCTGATGGATTTCAAGACGGACGAGATTCGGGATGATGATGCTCTCGTAAGAGCTCTGGATGAGCATCGCCCGCAGATCGGGCGCTACGCTGCTGCGGTTCAGCAATTATTGGGCGAAACGCCGCAGGCCGCGCTGTGCTTCTTGGACGCGATGGGGGAAGTGAAAGTTGTTTTTGTTGAGGGGTAACATTGTGGCAAATCGCAAAAACCGTGGAGATACACTCGATCGATCCCGCTTCCACGGCGCGCTGCTTGGCTTAGCCGCTGGCGACGCGCTCGGAACTACTCTGGAGTTCGAACGACCGGGAACATTCGAACCCATCGAGGACATGATCGGCGGCGGTCCGTATAAGCTCAAGCCGGGCCAATGGACCGATGATACCTCCATGGCGTTATGCCTGGCGGCGAGTCTTGTGGAAACAGGAGGGTTTGATCCCCGGGATCAGATGGAGCGTTACGTGCGCTGGTGGCACGAAGGGTACATGAGCAGCACCGGGAGCTATTTCGATATTGGCGGCACGGTACAAACAGCTCTGTCGACATTCAAAAGTGCTGGTGATCCATTCAGTGGTTCGACCGATCCACATTCAGCAGGAAATGGTTCGCTCATGCGCTTGGCGCCGGTGGTAATGTTCTACGCTGCAGACGCAGAGGAAGCAATTTCTCGAGCAGCGGACAGCTCACGGACAACCCACGGCACCGCGGAAGCAGTGGATGCTTGCCGTTACTTCGCTGGGTTGATTATTGGCGCGTTGCAGGGTCGCTCGAAAGATGATCTGCTCTCCGAGAGCTTCTCACCCGTCCCACTTCTCTGGCGAAGCGAGCCGCTCGAACTTGCAATCGCAAATATCGCTGCAGGTTCTTTCAAGGAGAAAGAGCCTCCTGATATCCACGGCGGGGGATATGTGGTGCACTGTCTGGAAGCTGCGCTTTGGGCATTTCATAAGAGCAAGGACTTCCGTTCCGGAGCATTGTTGGCCGTCAACCTCGGTGACGATGCCGATACCACCGGCGCGGTCTACGGTCAGATCGCCGGCACTTATTACGGCGAGAAGGGCATCCCCATCGAGTGGCGTGAGAAGCTGGCGCTGCTTGAGGTGCTTCTCGATCTTGCGAACGGTCTCTATAAAAATGCCGACGAGAATTTCGGGTAATGCTCTGATATTTTCCAACAGCGTCGCTGATCGCTTGACTTGAAATGCTGAAGAGTAAACCGGGTTGTTAGCCGTGCTGGAGCTTCTACTATATATTTAAGTTGATTTCGCCATAATTCTCGCGGTTGGAATCTTATCGTGCATATTCAAACCGTCATGGTATTCCCACCCATTTCTAAGCTGGGCATGGCGTCGGTAGCGCTGTGCTGACAAGTTGTATTTCGGACATGTGAGAGGAGACAAGTTGTGAAAATACGTTCGGTCATCTTTATGCTTCTCGTTATGATGTTTTCCCTCGCCGGCTGTGATGGGTCCATCGATGAAAGCGCTATGGGCACCGTTGTCGCAGCCACACTCGAAGCAATGGGGGTGGACGATGCGGGTGAGCCTGTAGAGCCGAAATCTCCTGATGCCACGGCGGACGTCAGCGAAGACCCGGCGTCACTTCCACCATCCGACGCCCCCGAAGCAACTGGACCAGGGGTGCTGCAGATTGCGTTCATCAGCGGTGGAAACATCTGGTTCGTTGAGGAGGGTGCCGCGCCGATTCAATTGACCACCAGCGGGAACGTCGAGCGTGTCGTCCTATCCACGGACGGTCAGCTCGCGGCCTTTCTCTGGCACGATTTATCCCTGGATGTATCTGCGTTGCGGGTTGTCAATACGCTAGCGGGTACGGAATGGGCGCTTTTCTCTCAGCCAGACCTCGACGCTATCTATCCCTTGGGTGAGGCTCTGCATCACCTTCCCTATCAATTCGACTTCATTCCCGGCTCACACACAGTGCTGCTGAACACCCGTAAGATCTATATGGGACCGGGTCTGGTGCAGAACAATGATCTATGGTCCATCAACGCCGACACCAGCGCCAGAACCTTACTCCTCGATCCCGGCCAGGGAGGGGATTTCTATTTTTCACCGAGCGGGGATATGCTGGCTCTGGTATTGCCGACCAGCCTGGGTTTCGTTCGCCCGGATGGCAGCGATAGGAGCCCGGATCACCTCACTTTCCCCTTCGTTATTACCTACAGTGAGTATGCTTATTATCCGATCCCCGTCTGGGCGCCAGACGAGAGTGCTATCGCAGTGCTCATTCCGGCGGAAGATCCTTTTGTCGATGATTCGGCAATCGTCTGGCGCGTGCCCGTCGCGGGGGCGCCTACACCCCTGTTAGATATTACGGGCTTTCCCTTTTTCCGTAACCAAGGCAAAACGCCTCACATCTCTCCGGATCTTTCAACAGTCGCCTTTTTACGTGAGATCTCGACGACGTCGTCTGACCTTGTTTTGGCTCCCCTCGATGGTTCTGCGGAGAGCATCTATGCTTCAGGGAACTTGTCCTGGCAGGGGTGGAATCCCGATTCGATCCAGTTTGTATATGGCGATGCGCCCCGGAATTTATTGCTTGGGAGCGTAGGATCCCCTGCCGTAGGATTGGGATTTGGAAGCCGCCTTCAATGGGTGGATGCGGACACGTTCCTATACCTCGATGAACTAACCGCGACGCATAGGTTTGCGAAGGTAGACCTTCCTGGCACTGCGAGCGTTCTCGCCGTCATCTCCGGGTCCGTTTTTGGGTTTGATTTCACAAAGTGATCTGAGGATCTAAGGAAAGAAATCTAATCCTCTCCAAATATGGAACCCTCAAGAACAACATAATTAGGATTTCTCGGTCACCGATTCGCGGCTCTTTCGAAATGACAGGCTCCTGCTAAATGTCATTTGGAGAAGTGGGGCGATCCTCTTGCTGAGCGATCAAGCTTCTTCGAGAGCTGCTTCTTGAGTAGGGAGTTCCAGACGCAGGATTCTGAAGCTCATGAAGAAGGCGACCGTCACCAGGCCAGCAGCGGCGAACATTGGAAGAGCCGAGGCGCTCTCCGGGGACAGGGAGGGGGAGTTCGCACTCAACATCAATCCTGCTAGTATAGGGCCGAAAACGAGGGTGAGGCTGTTGGTCGATTGGAATATTCCCAGCACCCGGCCGCGCAGTTTCGGAGGTGCAAAACGACTGATGATCGACTGCAGCGAAGGTTGGCTTATGGCGTTGCCGATGGCCAACGGCGTGGCGAACGCGGCGAAAACATAGGCGTTCAGGGTGAGGGCTGCACCAAGAAAAGCGATAATCCGACCGAAAGTCGCGTACACGATCAGGCGCTGCTCGCCGAATCGACGAACAAGCGGGCCGACGAAGAAGCTCTGCATGATAACGTTGGTCATGCCAAACAAGGTGAGCACAAGGCCGATATTGCGCTGTGCCATCTCTAAAGAAACGTCACTGAAAAGACGGCGGCGAGCGAAGATCGGAAAGCTCGATTGGAAAAGTGAGAAGGCTAGGAAGGTCACGAAGGTAAAGCTAAGGATGGTGCGCATCTTCTCCATCCTCAGAATGTCCATCAGGCTGAGATCGCCATCCCGTTCTCCTGAGCGTTCCCCTAGCGGTTGGCGTGCCTCGGGAGCGAGGCTCTCCGGCAGGATGAAGTACGTTCCAAGAATGGAAGCCAGTGAAAAGAGCGCGGCGACGAAGAAAGGTGCATTCTGGCTGTACGCGGCCAGGGATGGTATCCCGGCGGTGACGGTGACCGCAAAACCTCCCAATGCCGGACCCACAATGAAACCCGCGCCGAACGCAGCGCTGATCAATCCAAAGCCTCGGGCGCGGTTCTCCTCCGTTGTGATGTCGTTGATGTAGGCTCGAGCTGTGGTGATATTTCCGCCCGAGATGCCGTCGATAATGCGCCCCAGATACAGCAGGAACAATGAATTTGCTAACCCCAGCACGATGAAACCGATGAATGTGCCGATCTGGCTTACGATGAGCACTGGACGCCGTCCATAGGCGTCCGATAGGCGACCCAGGATCGGACCGGCTATGACCATGCCTATGGAAAAAGCCGTGAGGAGACCGGTTGCCTGCAGATCTGTCGCGCCGAAACTCTCCTCGGCGTGAAGGAGCAGAACCGGGATTATGATCCCGAAGCCGACCAGGTCAACGAACACGATCATGAACAAAGGAATGAAACGTCGATCCACGCTTGGATGCTCCTATGTGGGTTAAAAAAAAAGACTGTTGCCAGAGAGAATGGGTAATTATACACGGAGGAACGCCTGCCACGCAGGTTTACCTTTCTTCGTGGGTCTCGACGTTCCGCGCCGTGCGAATACACTCGAATAGCAAGCTCACCAACCACAGGGTGTTAAAGGAATTTATCCATCAGCTTCCTTTGACCCATTCTCTATCGACGCTGTATAGTTA
Source organism: Anaerolineales bacterium (assembly GCA_034430795.1). Lineage (GTDB taxonomy): Bacteria > Chloroflexota > Anaerolineae > Anaerolineales > E44-bin32 > E44-bin32. Next base: position 11,957 of record DAOUDJ010000055.1, read on the forward strand.
TCAGCATCACCTTAAGAAATCTAACCTCAAAAATATGCACCTAAGGCAGCCCGATTCATCAATAGATTAGGTCGCGAGCTGTACCTGTCTACTTTGCGTCATGGCTGGTTGCTGTGTACATACAATGTCCTTCAACGCAGTTGTGAGCAAACCCCAGGAGGGGTATGCACAGACACAAACAATCCACCTGGACGGAAGTTAGCGGCGAACACCCACCCATGGATATTGAGGGTTTCGAGTGTGTGGGGGACGTCAGTTCAACCAGATGTGAGCAGCCTGTGGTGGCTGCTTTTTGATTTTATTCCAACAAACCTCCATATCTGAAGAGGGACCAAGAGATGAGCAATCCAACCGGAAGCCTTCCACCCATATTCCAGGCGTTGGAAACCCGCCTGGCCGAATTGCAGGCGCGTTATGGTCGCGGCGAGCTTGATGCCGATACGTACCAGGCTGAGGTCCAGGGTTTAACGGTCCAGGACGGGGCAGGCCAGACCTGGTGGTTAGGGGGTGAGACGGGCGCCTGGCACAAATGGGACGGCAGCACCTGGGTGCGGGGCATGCCTCCTACAGCAGCGCAACCAGCAGTAGCGCAACCTGTGGCCGCTGCACCTGCTCCGAAGGTAAAGCGATCTCGGCGTCCCCTGGCGCTCGGTTGTGGGGCGGTTGCGTTGATTGTGGTCGTCGTCACCGCCATCTTTCTCATTGGGGGATGGCAGGCTTACCAGCAAGAACCCAAGATCGTGGAAGAGATTGTTCCCGAAGCGCTGGATCTAGCCAGTTATGCGCTCTCCGGCGAGCAGTTAAGCGTCCTCGACCTTCTGGGGTTTCCACAGGCTTTCGCGATCCTATTCTACGAGGAAGAGCAAATGGACGGCTCTTTTACCGACGTGCGCTTCGAAACTTGGAGTTATTACACTTCCGGCTTAGAGTACACCTTTATCAACGGCGAGCAAGTGGCGGAGGATCCATTGGAGATCGAGCTCTTAGGTGAGCTAGTTCCCATCCCCTATCGCCCCGAGCAATTTGTAGCCTACATGAGCCTGGATGAAGTCATCGTCTCTGCGGGCCTGGAGACCTACCTGGTCGTGCCCCTGGAAGAGGAGCTGGTCATAGACGGCGAGGTGTACTACGCCGACGAACTGACCTTTGGTTTGAAGAACGATGAGTTGTTGTACGTCGAAGCACTGGCGCTTGAGATCGAAGGGTAGGGAAAGAAATGCCAATTCAACCACAAAGATGGCGGGCAGGGCTTCTGTTCCTTGTTTTCATGCTCGGGTTATCGCCAGGATGTAGCCCCGTAAATAGCCCAGGCCATTCACAAGACAACGCCATGCTGCTCATGATCGCCAGCCAGGTGAGGCTCTCCGAAAGTATCGAAAGCGAGTCTCTGGCGAGCGCACACGGGCAGATGAGCGTGAGACCAGTGGGTATTAAAGCGGAGGGGAAGTCCGTCAATGAAGTTGTCGGCTTGATAGAACTCTACCGAAAGTACCAGGACACGCTCGAGACGCAGAAGGATCAGTACACAGATCATCAATACGAGTTCGTTCAAAACGAACTAAATAATAAGATTTCCGAACTTGAGCAGCAAGCTAGCAGCTTGACCAAGCGACGTCGGCGAGGAGGGTTCGATCCCTTCAAGATCATCGGTCGCGGTATCGGTAAATTGGCCAAGGGGATTGGCAAAGGCGTAAAATTTATGGTCGTTGAGGGAGGCAAGCTTGCGATCCACTTTGTCGTGGACAAAGTTAAAACCACGATCCGCGACGCCTTCGAGGGGCGCGTCAACAGCATCATCGCTAGATTCGCCAGCCGATTTGGACCTCTGAGCCCATGGGTGGAGGCTCGTCTTAAAAGAGTGCTCGATCGCTGGTGGGTAAGGTTCCGGGATCGGGCAACAGGTAGGGCGAAGCGGTATGCCACACAGACGGCAGAGGCGCTCGGGCAAGAGTCGCAAGAAGATCAGAGCCTGAAAGACCTTAAATCCGAGGATGAGAAATGGTTTGATGAGGTCTGGAGCTATACCGAGCAGCTGTTGATTCTTAGGCAGCAGAATTGCCAAAAATCAGCCATCATTGAATTGAGGGGCTGTCTCCTCGAGCAGGAAGCATCGGGTGCGAGCGCTGACGATGCTATCAATGCATGCGAAGCTATCATGAACGGCATTCCTAAAAATGACGCCGGTGGATCCGTGACGATGACAGGAGAGACCATCTATGTTGGTGCACTAGCTAATGAGGTCACCATCACCTACCCAAGTGGAGGTGGTGGGGTTACAGGTCGCCTCTTCTACCAGCTGTATGATAATGTAACCCTTTGCACGATCACGACTACGACGGATGTGGTTGGCGATTATGACTTGGAAACATGCACAATGGGAGGGAAAGCAACCCTCGAGATTATTTATGATGGGCTGACCTGCGTTAGTGTGTGTGGTCCAACCGAAAATTCACCTGCACCATGCCCTGTTAAAGTCACCGGCACTACCGTATGGGAAGCGACTCTCGATGAGGGTGTGCTCAGCGGGGCTGTAGGTGATGAGTCTTGTACGCCACATTGCTTCGAATTTCGAGCACCAAAATAAGGGATTGATCCGTAGTGCGATGAGTCGAAATTGATTTTCAGGGAATGGGTATTCTGTTGGCCTTCACCTGGTTTATAAGCATGATCCTAGCTATGGAGGTTGGAATCTAGATCGATAAGGGTCCGAAGCTGATCGGTCGTGGAGAAAAGTGCAGCCTGCAGTGCAGATCATCGACGCCCGCATCTTACCCAAGCGCGCCGACCTGTGCCCATATAGACTGCTTCTCGTCGAGAAGACACTGGTGTTTAGAGATAGTGGACCAATTCGTTCAAAGGCTTTCGTTCCCTGGGCTTGGGAGTATCCGCTGGGTAGCCCAGAGGGGTGAAGATGATCGGCTCGGCGTCTTCAGGGAGATCGAGAACTTCGCGCGCGGCATCGGCGTCGAAAGCACCTATCCAGCAGGTGCCCAGGCCAAGATCCGTGGCGGCAAGGATGAGATGGTCCATGACGATGCCAACATCAACCCCGAGGTAATCCCTGCCGTGCTCGCCTTTCCAAACTTCACCAGGTAGCCCACAAGCGCATATGATCAAAGGAGCCTGGACAAACCACTCTTTGTGGTAAATGCGCTGTAGCTCTTCTTCTCTACCCTTCGTGGGGATCACAATTAATCGGAATGGCTGCCTGTTTGAGGCCGTCGGCGCTAGGCGAGCGGCCTCGAGCACAGCCGCCAGCTTCTCCTCCTCCACCGGATCCGATTTGTAGGCTCGAACGCTGTACCTGTTCCTGATCAGTTCAGAAAAATCCATGATAGGTCTCCTCGGTCGTTTTCTAGATTCTATCCTTCGTAGATTCAACCTACAAGTGTTGGTTTCTCCCCACCGTAGTATATTCTTGGGATTCGTATCTTCATTCCGCTTCCAGAAAGCTAACCATGGCGTCGCCCTCGCCCACGGTGCTCTCCCTGACCCGAGCCGTGCGAATACACGCGAATGGCCGCCTCACCAACGACCGGGCACTTATACTCGCACATACCGCAGCCGATGCACAGCTCGTGGATGACCAGCGGACGCTGAAGGATGCGGGTCTCACCCGTCGGAAGACGCGCTTTTACCAGCTCAAGCTCGATCGCTTTCTCGGGGAGTGGACACACCTCCTCGCAAACGATGCACTCCTGCTCCTCGATCCAGGGTAGGCAGCGGTCCTGGTCAATCTCCACTCGACCGATGACCTGTTCCTGCTTGCATTCCAAAGGCAGTGGGGGGATGGCCCCTACCGGACAGCTCTCGCCGCAGGCGTTGCAGCCATAGTCGCAGTATCCAAGCCGGAGGATCAGAACCGGAGTCCAGAAACCCTCCATGCCCGCCTCCGTAAGCGCGGGCTGGAGGGCGGCAGTGGGGCAGGCGCGCATGCATTGTCCGCAGCGCACGCATTGTGAATAGAATTGCTCAAGGTCGGCGCCGGGAGGGTGAAGGCTGAAGGGATGATCGAGCTCTGCATCAACGGTCCGGATCAATGCCATTCCGCCGAGCGCGGCACCGAGCGTAACCAGGACTTGCCGCCGCCCGGGATCGTAGGACCTCAAGGGGTCGACGCTCAACACGGGCGTGAAAGTCGTCGCCCCAAGCGGGCAATCATCCAAACATTCCAGGCACATCGTGCACTCACCGGGATCGCTGGCGTAATCCTCGGACGGCTGTATTGTCCCCATAGGGCATGCGTCGGTGCAAAGCTTGCAGCCCACACAGCCGGGTTCAATTCGCCGGCGCAGCAGGGTGACCTTGCTCATCAGGCCGAGCAGCGCTCCCAGCGGGCACAGATAGCGGCACCAGAAACGTTCGGCGAAGAGGTTGAGCAGCACGACTACGATCAAGATGCCGGAAAAGAGCGCATTAGCTCGAGTTGTGATCGGAACCGGTGGCAGGATGAGCGGTCGGAGCAGCGTGTCGACCGCGAGGACAGGTGCTCGCAGCGCCGGCAGCTGGTAAAGGATAGATTCTGCTGCGGTGACGAGTTTATTCAGCGCCGGCCACACGCCAACCGCAAGGCCACGGGTGAGGATGGTGAGTGGGTCGAAAGTGAGAAGCGTCAGCCCGCCCAACAGCGCGGTGAACAGCGTCAGCAGCAGCAGAGCGTATTTAACACCGCGCCAGCCTTCGCCTGGAGTCCACCTCCCCTTTGTCCAACGATGCAGCGGGGCCCAATCGAGGATTGTCCCTAAGGGGCACAGCCAACCGCACCAGGATCTGCCGGTCAGGAATGTCAGCGCAACAGTGATCAGCGCCACGGCAGCGCCGGCGACGAGTGCTTTTGTAGCGAGTAGGTTTACGAGCGCGATGAGTGGATCGAGACGCAGGAAGATGTTCGCCGTAGAGCCTGGGGTGTCACCTCGGGCCATCACGAAAAGCACCAGGAAAGTCAGCAGGGCGAGCGCTTGGATGAGCTTGCGCAGTGAAGTCCAGGGGCGGGAGAAAACCTGGCGCTTCTTTCTTGAATCAGGCGCCAACTGCGATCTCCTCGATTTTCATCATATCGAGGTCCGCTCGCCCAAGACCCATCATCAAACCCGAGACAATGTAACTAAGATCGGTCGGTTGGAGTCCGAACAAGGTTGCCGCGTAGCTGTCCGCGGCCACGATATCCGGGCTGGCGATGACGGTATCCAGTATTTGGACATCACTCAGGCGTCCACCTGTGGGTCCGCTGGCGCGCAGGATTCTCACCGCGTCGACGATCGTGAGGGCAGGGCGAACACGGCTCGTCAGGTCCGCCAGCCGCTGCCCGAGGTTACCGTGCATATACGGGCGGTCGCGGATGACGCCCATCAGGTTCTTCATACCAAGCGTCAAACGGGCCAGGCTGTGGTGCTTGGCGATGGGAACGTTGATGACGGTATCTGCCAGGAGAATATCTTCATAGATCTGGCATGTTTTTAAATCGAGGGCATTGGGGATTTTGGTTTCGACAAATTTCAAGAAGCGGATGGGCTCCATCTCTCCGCCCGCGGCGAGGACCTGCTCCTGGATGCCACTGCGCCGGTATGCGGATTCGGAATCCCCGCCGAAAGGGAAATCCATCACCCGCACGCGAGCGGCGCCGGCTTCAAGGCACATGCGGACGATCTCGCCGACGACCCACGGGTTGGTCGTGGCAGCGTACTCGTAGGTGCGATAATCGATGCAAGCGTTTGGTTTGATAATCACTTCGTCGCCTGGGTTAACGAAAAGCTGCATGCCACCCAGAGCGGCGACAGCCTGGCGCACGAGCGCCTGCGGCTCACCGCCTCGAGCAACGGCCAGGTGCGGGTGACCGTTAGGCGTAGCTGTTGGTTCAACTATGGCTTCCTCGGCCTGGGTTGGGGCGGCTGTCGGGTCAACATCGGTGGGTTGGATGGGCTTCGCTATGGGCAGCGCAGTGGTCTGCAGGGAGTGGGATTCTTGCCTCCCGCAGGATGCCAGTAACGATCCGCCGAGGACAGCGCTCATTTGCATCGCCATCCATCGCAGGAATGCCCGTCGCGTTTTCTTTTCCATCTCACCGCGCTCCTTTGACCAATACATTGACAGCGCTAGTTCGACGTTGACTTTATTGCAGGTCGATGGTGATGTCAAATTTGTCGGATGTTTGACATTGCGAGGAACGAAGTGACGTGGCAATCTCCGCGCGAGTCACGAGGAGATTGCTTCGCTCCGCTCGCAATGATATACCGTGAAATGGAGGATATTGCTTCGTGGAGTTTAGCCTGAGCCCAGCAGAAGGGCTCGCAATGGCATGTCGTGGGGTGTAGGAAAGTACTTCGCTCCGTTCAAGTATGACGGATTCCTGCCCTATGTCGTACCTTATGCCTGTTCACAGCTCACTCAATCAATTCTCGAATCGCCTGCTCCATTCTGCCGGTGTTCAGCCAGAGCTGGACGACCTCGACGATCCCATCCTGACGGATGAGGAAGGCGCTGTTGGGCGCGGTGCCATAGGTGCACCAGACCACGTCGACCGAAGATCCGGGCGAGAAATCATCGATTAGCTGGATCTGATTACCTTCAAGGAGCGCCTCGATTTCGCGCGCAACGGCGACGCGTTCAATGTACGTTGTGGGTTGCGTGACGGTGCTGTAGCGACTCTCGCTCACCCTCCCACCGTAAGGGCTTACATCCGGGGCCATAGGATGTGGCTCGATTACGTTGATATGGACGAAATGCACAACATCGGCGAAAGTCGAATCTTCGTCGAAAGGCTGCGCGGCGAGGGCGTTAAGAGAAGGCACGCTTCTCCGATAGGGCGGTCAGGTGTAGCCGCCGAGGATTAGCAAAACAGGCTTGGATTCAAGCAGGTCGGATAGATGATGTGACTCGCCATATATATCCTTAAGGGAAAAATCGACCGCCGAATCGCCTTGCTTTATGCCATTCTCGAGTCTGATGTTGTTTGCTGGAGAAGGGGTCTCGTCCAGCCAGGGCAAGCAGTACGATTGCAGTTCGGACGATGGGAGCAGCTGACTCGGCGTATTCGTTTTGGCCAGTTCGGAAGGGATAGGATCGGATTGTTCTTCCACCTCGGCTGTTGGGCTCGCTTTAATCTGCGCGGCGAGTCCCGCATCCGGCGTTATGGAAGGTTCGATGATTTCAGAAAGCGCAGGCGCGCACGCTGTTATAAGCAGTACGATCGCAAGCAGAACTGGTCGCTTTCTCATTTGGATTCCTCCTGGATCGTTTCGTTTTACACTAAAGCAAACGGTTATTCCTGTCTCATCTGAAGGTTTTATTTAACCACCCATAAACGAAATGTGTCGAATCAGGTCGCACTCCCATTATGCGGATGGAATATTACGAGAATGTAAGGTCAGCGTTTCAAAGGGGTAAGATCTTCCGGATATTTCCTTTGATCGGAATGCTCAGTCGGTTATTCATGGCTCCCGTCGCTTATTTTTTTCTCTCCGTGAGGTAAATGGTATGCGTATCCCGGGAGGGGCTGTGGTGATAAACGAGTGTTTGCGTAAGAGCGTTTGTTTCAAACGAGCCGTCAGATATGTCAACGGCGTAACCTTCGGGGTATTGATAATTGGGTACGAATATCTCCGTTGGAGCCTCGATCTCGGGGTCATGAAGGTACTCGAAAGTAAATCTCTTCTTCTTGATGTCGAATGCCATATGCAGCGGTTCTCCGGCGATTGCCCTGGGGTAGGGGCGGACGACCGCCTCCAGCGCTCGACCCCCTGAGTGGATATCCGCAGGGTCCGTCTGCTGATCGCGGCTGAAGATGGACAAATCCTCATCGTTCCACTGATCCCCGCGCGCGTTGGTGTTGTCGGCGGTATAGTTCCAGAGAGTGTAGCTGAGTAAATTATCCTCCATCGCCCGCATGCTGCGATCCATCGCTCGAATCTGGTCCCGGTAATTGCCGGTGCGGTAGGCGCGCTTTCCCTTGAGGTCGAAGGGGATGCCAAACTCGCCGATGAGCGTCGGCACGCCTCCGAACGACGCAATAGATGTATGTTTGAAACTTGCCACTTGATCGGCGAACGACCGGCGAATCCGCTTCGAGCCGATGATCACTTTTCCTGTGCGAAAATCGATAGCCAGGGCAGAATAAAAACTCTTCATAAAGAGCACAAACCCGTCGTACCAGTGTGGTGCAAACACGATATTTGGGGCGTCTTGCGCTCCCCATTTCATTGAAACGTGTCTTGGCTCGCTCTCAATGAAGATGATCGCCTCGGGTGAGACAGACCTGATCGCCTTTGCATAGCGGTTGGCGAAAGGTCGGTAGTAATCGTTGGAAAAATCAATCCTTCGACCGCGAACTTTTGTGAAATGGTGCGGGCGCAGGATTCTCGGTTGGCCAGTCGTGTCCAAATCCCACACTCCATTACGACGCCACACACAATCGCGGTCCGGCAACCAGGCGTTGACAGCGGATGAGTTAACCACCTGTGAATCAACTTTGCGCTCGCCAGTGATTCCTAATTTCCAAGTACCAACATTCTGGGCGATCCCGGACCCAAGGAGCATCGACTGGAACGGGCTGGGACTCGAACCAAGCTTAACCATCCCACCGGGAGCGTTCAGGTCCTCGAAGCCTATATAACCAGGTAGCGGCTCGTTCATCGTGTCATACCCGATCACGTTGGTCAGTCCGCTCAACTTTTTTGCTACCTGCACCATAGCCTCTATGTAATGGCCTTGTAGATAGTCTTGGACCGGCACACCTTCCACTTTGGTCTCAGGCGCGAAATCGTTCCCCCCGAAGAAAAGCGAGAACATCGTCGCCGCGGCCAGTTTGCCGCTATTGGTCGGCCAGATCATACGTGGAAATGGATCGCCGTAGGTTTGGTGCACTATCGCTGCCCCAGTTTCCTTGAATTGTGTGATGTCAAACCCAACAACCTCGAAGGTCCAACCAGGGGCTCCGTCGCCACCGGAGAACCGGCTCCAGACATCCTGGTGCGGATCGATGAATAGTGCGATTCCGTGTTCAGCTGCTTTCTCAACGATAGCTCGAATGTATTCCAAATGTACCTCGTCATACAGACCAGGACCTGCATGTTCGATTGCCTCCCAGGTAACGAGCAGGCGCAAGAAGGTAAATCCCCACGCGCGTAAGCGAGTGAAGTGCTCATCGGCTTCTTCAAGGGGGAAGGGGCGACCGATGAAAGAGACGTCTCGATGGTTGAAGAAACGATCGCTAATATGTGTCGCGCCGTCAGGGCTGAAGGGAACTTTCGAGCTGCCGCCTAGATTGACCCCGCGCAGCATCAGCGTACGTCCACGCTCATCCTTGAACCATGGTCCGTCGATGTGGATAGCCGTCATTGTTCACCTTTCTCGATCGATGTGTGCTCGACGCCCTCGTTTGATCGTGCTTAGTTTACAGCAGTCTTGTAATTTAGTTTGCTGTATGCGTGCTTTGAATATCTACTCATCGACGATGATGTTGAGTTAATGCGGGTGTATCGAGGTGAGCATTATCCGGAACTATGATAATGTAAAAACAACCTCGGCCGACCCTTCTCATCTCAAAGAATATGGGATGAGTAGCTCAAGCGAGGGTGTTAAGCAACCTTTTCCGCTTTGCTAGGATGCGGAGAATATCAAGATCAAGTACACTTTTCTATGAATATACTGAGGAAAAAAGGCGCGTCATTTGGAAATGGTCAACTGGTTACTTGTTCAGACCATCGTTGTCGTAAACAGTTCTCATTGAAAGTTCGAACTTCGTTGGGAAAGACCCTAAAATGTCCACAAATTTGATACAATTTGTTTATGTACATATTTTCACTTTTAGGCTTACTTCAATTCGTTTATTATTGGAAACCATTGATATAAGCCTCCTGGAGGAGGAAAGCTCATGAAGAGAAAAGGGTTATTCATTGCTCTCACGGTCTCATTATTACTCATAGTGGCAGCTTGCAGCACGCAAGCGCCCCCGGCAGCTGAGCAGGTTTCCCCTACGACAGAAGCACATCCGCCAACCGAAGCTGTTATGGAGGTCGATAAGGAGACACTATTGGCGGCCTTCCAAGCGGGTGGATGCGGTGCCTGCCATGTTATACCGGGAATCCCGAACGCACAGGGGACCCTCGGTCCTGACCTTTCCATCATCGGAAAATTGGCCGCAAATCGCATTCAAGCGACTGACTATGAAGGCGGAGCTGAATCGAACGAGGAGTATTTGCGTGAATCCATCCTCGAACCCAATACCTACACTGTACCCGAGTGCCCCGGTGGTCCGTGCGGCGAAGGATTAATGCCCCCATCAGGAGATCTTTTTAGCGATGTCGAATTGGAGGCCATAGTTGACTATCTCTCGGCGTTAACCGGCGAGGAAGCAGCGGAAGTAGAAAGCGTAACATCAACTACAGCAGGTGTTAATGGACCATCTCTATCTGATGAGGAATTCGCAAGAGCGAAGCAGATATTCTTCGATCGCTGTGCTGGCTGCCATGGTGTGTTACGCAACGGAGCAACGGGTCCAGCGCTAACACCCGATATTACTTTGGCAAAAGGAACGATAGCACTGCAGGCCATCATATTCAACGGTACCCCGCGGGGTATGCCCGATTGGGGTAAACAGGGTGTCTTATCAGAAGCCGATGCTGAAATCATGGCTAAATACATCCAGAACGAACCGCCACAACCGCCTGAAATGTCTCTCAGCCAGATGCTGGAGACTTGGACTGTAATTATTCCACCGCAGGATCGACCCACTGAGCCGCAGCATGATCGAGACTGGCAAAACTTCTTCTCTGTGACCTTGCGCGATGCAGGCCAGATAGCCATCATCGATGGAGATACGAAGGAAGTCGTAAACATTGTGGAGACAGGCTACGCTGTTCATATCTCGCGTATGTCAGCCACTGGACGCTATGTTTACACCATCGGCCGTGATGGCAAAGCCGTGTTGATTGACCTATGGATGGAAAAACCGGATAAAGTAGCTGAGGTGCAAGTTTGTTATGATGCCCGCTCCATTGAAGGGAGTAAATACTCTGGTGAAGAGGGCAACTTCTTCGATAAATACACTATCGTAGGTTGTTACTGGCCACCTCACTTCGTCATTCTGGATGGCGCAACGCTGGAACCGATGAAGATTGTCAGCACTCGCAGTTACACCTACGATACAGAGGAGTACCACCCCGAACCCCGTGTGGCGAGCATCGTGGCCTCGCACTTTAAACCACAATGGGTCGTCAGCGTGAAAGAAACCGGGCAAGTCTGGCTGGTGGACTACAGCGATCCACTCAATCCAACAATCAAGATGATCGAAGCCGAACTCTTCCTGCACGATGGTGGTTGGGAGTCGACCGGTCGTTACTTCCTTGTGGCCGCAAACGCGCGCAACAAGATCGTAATCATTGATGTAAAAGATGAGGAGCTCGAGGCAATCGTTGAGACCGGCGAAACGCCCCATCCTGGGCGCGGCGCAAATTATATTGATCCGGAGTATGGTCCCGTTTGGGTGACTTCTCACTTGGGTGAGGGGATGTTGGCTGTTATTGGTGTGGACCCTGAAGGACATCCCTTATCTGCGTGGAGAGTAGTTCGCAATATTGATCTGCCGGGAGCGGGGAGTTTGTTCCTCAAGACCCACCCCGCGAGTGAATGGATCTGGGTGGACTTCACCCTCAACCCCGACGAAACGCTCCAGCGCAGCGTCTGTGTCATCGCAAAAGAGAATCCCACCGAAGTGTACAAGTGTTGGGAAGTTGCCGACTATGGCCGTGCAGTGCATTTCGAGTACAACATGGAAGGGGACGAGGTGTGGATCAGCATATGGGGCCGGATCGACGCCGAGAAAGGTAAGCAGGGCGAAATCGTGATCTATGATGATAAAACGCTGGAAGAGAAGGCTCGCATCTTTGACTTACCCACCCCTACGGGCAAGTTCAACGTTTACAACACGGTTGAGGATATCTACTAAACCTTCATTTCAACCTGTAGCACTGAGGGCCATGGTTCCAATCTATGGCCCTCTTTTATTTAAGCCCTTGGACCCTAAAGTGTGAGACTGTTATCCAGGATATTAGCTGTGGGAGTGCAGCAGATCTAAAGGAAACTGAGCCCAGTATTTGCTGTATTTGATTTCGGTGCAGCCCCATTGGGCTGAAGTGTAATAGGCGAGGAATGATGAGGCGCCGAAAAACGATCGAGCTATCCATCTAAATACTTGGCCGGATGGCTCAGCATCACTCGACCATTATGTTCTCAACAGGGCTTGCGGATTATTGCCAAGCACGCAGAAAGGTTGTGATGGCTTGAGTGTCTTCCAACTCCAGCTTCCCTTGGAAGCCGGGCATAGCGGTCCCCGGGCGTCCAGAGAGGATGAATTCGATCAACGCTTCGTCCGTCAATCCTTTTATAAAAACATTGGAGTGAAGATCTGGGCCGATGCCCCCTTCGCCTTCTGCGCCGTGGCACGCGGCACAATTGGCAGAGAAGAGAGTGAGGCCATCCCCGTTGGGGGGGGATTGGCCTTCCGTAGTAGGGGATTCTTCTGCTTCTAATGGCACCCAGGTGGTGATGTAGGTGACGACGTGCTTCACTTCTTCGTCGGTGAAAGAGCCGCCATAAGCCTGTGACCAAGCAGGCATAGTTGTGCTTGGGACGCCGGTCTTTACCAAGCCCATAAGTTGCTCCAGGCTAGCGCCCTCCAGCACTTCCTTGGTCCTGAGTGAAGGACCAACAGAACCCTGCCCTTTTTCACCGTGGCAGTTGGCGCAATTGACCCCATACAAGGCATTGCCCTCGATAACCGAAGACGCGAAATCAGAGGCTGCGTCGGCTTTCAACCGTGCAGGTTCCTGCATCTGGTAAAGCTGAAAACCGATCAAGAGGGCAATAGAAAATATTGTGGCGGTGGCGATAAGAGGGGTGTAATTCTCACGTCTGGGCATATTTATCCTCACACCTTAGTCGCTTGAGACGGGTCATAGCTCTGACGCTCGATCGGCTTTCCTGTGTCTACGATGACTTCTCCATCAACGAGCTCAATAGGGAAGATGTCCATCGGGCGGGGGGCCGGACCACCGGTCACCTCGCCAACCCGGTTGAACAATGAGCTGTGACAAGGACAGTTGAATTGTCCTTGGTCCTCTCGCCAAGGTACGGTACACCCCAGGTGTGTGCAGCGGTGCCACATCGCGAGCAGCCCTTGGTCTTCTACGTGGGAGATATAGAACTGGCCAGCCCCGAAGTGATGAACGCTGCCAGGAGGGAAATCCTGCGCTCGCCCTGCCGATACGAGTCCACCGAAGGCCCCAGGCTTTAATCGTGGTTGGAAGAATTTAAATAACGCAGCAGCCGATTGGCCAAGCAAGGCTAGGAGAGAAGCCGCGAACGTCACGCCGAGGAAATGCCGGCGGTTAATGCGGTCTTCGGATTGAATGTGATCAACCATCGTGTATGCCCTCCAGAGGCAAAGTTATAGCTCTGCGAACGGGTTGTACCCATTGGGCATGTCCCACGGCCAGTAGAGATTGAATCCGGGACCGCGAAAGAGAAAACCGACCAGGGTAAATATGACCGCCGAGACAATAAATATCGTGAATAATACAAGCATGAAATCGCGGCGGCTCGAACCCTTACGCCACAGGTACAAGATTGGAAGAAGCACCAGAAAGCCCAGGATCGCTGCCGGGAGCAAGCCTTGAGCAACCCATTGAGGGACGGCGTCTCGCAGTAATTCCCTCAAGCTGTAAGCGTTATCCAAGACAATGTAAGCAGGCATAACTAAGAGAGTATAAAGGGCAGTCCAGCCTACAATACGGCGCCGGCGATCCGTCCCAAACCACCTGCCTTTCCCTTCACCGCTTGAGTCGATGTAGGGTAGAGCTAAAAGAAACACCACAAGAATTGTGGGGATGATGACGCCTGCCAGAGTCGGATGCATATGTTCCAGCAGTTCCTGCAAACCCACAAAGTACCAGGGCGCTTTCGCCGGGTTGGTGGTAACCATGGGGTTGGCGATCTCGTCCAACGGCGCCTGTTTGATGAGGGAAAAGAGGAAGAGGAAGAAGGTGGTCCCCAGCAGAAGCACCATCTCCCACAACATGACTAAAGGGAAGGAGAACTCTGTGTCTTCGGGGCCTTGATCCGCCTGAGGCGAGGTGCCGTCCATTAAAGCGACGAGTGCGTAGGATTTGGATTCGTCGCGCGGAAAAATCTGATCCTCAAAGGTCTCGATTTCACTCATCTTCATTCTCCTGGACATTGCTGGGGTCACCTGCTGCAAGACCCCCGTCCTTGCGAATTCGCCAAAGATGTATGGAGATTAAAATAGAAAGAAGCAGCGGTAGGACGGCGATATGTAATGTATAGAAGCGTGTGAGCGCCTCTTGGCCAACGGTAGGTCCACCCAGAAGTATTTCACGTGTAGCGGAGCCGATCAGCGGTGCATAACCCGCGATGTTTGTGCCTACTGTGATCGCCCAGTAAGACAGTTGATCCCAGGGTAACAGGTAGCCTGTAAAACTGGCACCAAGGGTGAGGAGCCCGAGAATCACGCCGATCATCCAGTTGAACTCGCGTGGGGGTTTGTAGGCGCCAGTATAGAAAACGCGCACCATGTGGAGCACTACAACCAGCACCATACCATGCGCCGACCAGCGGTGCATGTTGCGGGTAAACTGGCCAAGCGGTACGACCAACTGGATGTCCTTCATTGTTTCGTAAGCTCGCTCTACCGAGGGGACGTAGAAGAACATCAGGAGGATACCTGTGAAAGCCAGGATACCAAAGAGGATGATGGCTATGATCCCCAGCCCAAAGCTATACGACCAGCGCAGGCTGCGCTGGCTTACTTTAACCGGGTGAATGTGCATGAAAAAATTACTGGTCATAACCAGTGAGCGATCGAGTGGGTTGTCGGGCCAACCATGGTGTACCGAGGATTTCCAAATTCGACTGTTCAGCGCCCGGTCCCAGAGCCGCGCAAGGAATTTCTTGGGGGTTGAACCTGTTTTTCCTGCTTGTTCTACCATTACGAAACCTCCCTGGCTACCAGGTTTTCCCTAAACTGGAACGAGTTCATGATCACGGCATCTGTCGGGCATCGCGCGGCGCACAGTCCACATCGAATACAGCGTATAGGATCCAGGAGCATCGCCGTGGCTCCCGCTCCGCCCTTACTCCGGATAAGTGCCTTCACTTCCTCATCCCCTTCTAATTCACCAGCGGGAACGAGCTTAAGACAATCTGTGGGACACACGTCGATGCAGCCATTGCACAAGATGCACAGCTCGCTATCAAATATCGGGTTGAGGCTGCAGATCAGGCAGCGGGCTGCCTGATCTTTGGCGAGTTGCTCATCATAGCCTTCTTCCACCAGCGTTACGCCAATCCTGCGGTCTACAGAAATGGTAGATGGAATCTGGCGTTTGCCTCTTAAGAAATTCGGCAAAGGACCATAAGGTGCGTATACCCGCGGATCGATTGCTGTAAAGTAGCCCTTGCGAACCAAGCGGGGTTTGACGCCTCGCAGGTAGGCATCGATATGGGTTGCCGCCTGTTGACCATCGGCGACTGCGTTGATGATCAACCTTGGACCAAAGGCAATATCACCTCCCGCAAAAATACCGTCGGCCGTGGTCTCCATGGTCTTGGAATTTACCTTTAGCGTTCCACCTGGCGACACATCCAAGCCGTCTTCTGGGCGGATCCACTCCAGTTCTCCCATCTGTCCGATGGAAACGATGACGCTATCGCAGGTCCAAACTTGTTCAGTCCCGGGCACACGCTGGGGGTTAAAGCGGCCCTGATCATCAAAAATACTCGAGACATTAAGCGTCTCTACTCCAGTAGCGTGACCGTTGTCACTCAGGATCCGTACGGGGATGATTTGATTGTGGATTACTATCCCTTCAGCCTCTGCCTCTTCAATTTCGAAGGGGTTAGCAAGCATCGCGCTCCGATCTTCTACCACTAGGCAGTGCACCTCTTGGGTTGTTCCGAGACGCCGAGCAGTCCGGGCCACATCTAGAGCAAGTTCCAAGTCGCCACCGGAGATAGCCTCGTGGCCGAGACGGGCGGCTGAGCGGGCGACATCCATAGCCACATCGCCGCCACCGATGACGACGATCTTTTTGCCCAAGTCCAGGTTGTAGCCACCCAGGTTGACGTTGAGCAGGAAGTCCACAGCCCGCAGAACACCATCTTGATCCTCCCCCTCAATATTCAGGTTGCGGCTAGCATAGGTGCCGATAGCGAGAAAGATGGCATCGAATTCGCTTTGCAGATCTGAGATGAGGAAATCTTGGCCTAAGGCTTTTTCGTATTCTATGGACGGTCCGAGAGAAAGTATGGCTTCAATTTCCGCACCGATCAGTGCGCGCGGAAGGCGATATTCGGGTACACCTAGCAGAAGCATACCGCCAGCCACTTGCGTAGACTCGAAGATGGTCACATCGTAACCGAGTATGGCAAGATCATGCGCACAGGTCATTCCTGCGGGTCCTGCGCCTACAACGGCAATGCGTCCTCCCGTCGTTTCTGAAGAGCGACTGTTGGTGCGTAATTCATCGAGTCCTGAAGGGATGGCGCTGTTGCCCAAATCGATGTTGTCTGGTCTTGCTCCGTAAACTGGCCATGCGGAGGATACTCGCGGTTCCTTATCCTCACCCAGATAGACTCCATACCTGTCGTCGACGAATCGCTTGAGGGCGCGAATTGCTATGGGCTCGTCTATCTTTCCCCGGCGGCAGGCTGCCTCGCAGGGCGCGCCACAGACCCACCCACAGGTGGAGGCGAAGGGGTTGGTTTCGCGGGCGACAAGATAAGCGCGTTCGTAATCGCCGAGAGCGATAGCATGGACATACGCACGCGCGTCTGTGCGTACGGGGCAGCCGTCTTGGCAAGATACAGCTTGTTGGTAGAAACTCAGATCGGGAAGTTTTACTCGAAAAGGTTCAGGCGACATGCAAATACCTCATTCAGTAGATAAGCCCGTAGATTGCGTCGTACACTGGTTCCTGCTGCGCTTGGATAAAGAAGAATCGGGTTGTCCCTTTGAATTGTGAGCGTGCTCACGGATTAACCATACCACAGTAGAATTACACACATAATCCTCCCTCCATTGAATATTAGCGCACTTTTACCTGAAAAGAAATAATGATAAACATGTACTCCAGCTTTGCCAGAGCTTGGGGGAACTTTGGTTTTCCCATATACTCGTCAGTTTGCAGGGGGGATAAATGGGCAAGAAAGGATTTTTAGGGGGGCAACCCAGACGCGCAAGAGAAAATGTAGGAGAGCACCCGCGAGCAAGCCTGTTTCTATACGTCAATGGGCAGATGAAGTGGGGTGTTTGATTGTCCGGCGAGTGACGGGCAGTGGATGCGTTTTTCAATGGGAGCAGGGTGGGTGGGCATCCTTTTTTCAGCTGGTTTTCATATTCAAGTCTCCAGGTGGAAGGGGTACTAACGCTGGCTGTCCTTTGGTCCCAGATCCGCCCAGACCTGACGGTATTTGCCGCTGACCGGATCGCGGGTCGGGGGTTCTGACGATTCCTCAATCTGGATCGACGGCAGCCCAATAGTTCTCAGGTATTCGCGCAAGCGGTGCGTGACTATACCTCCAACTTGCCGGTTCTCAGATGTGGTCTCTATGCGGAGGCTCAATTCCGCTGGAGCGGTCTGAACAATCTGATAGCGAGTCACACCGGGGATTTCCTCAACTACAGTCGCCAGCGCCATTGGCAGAATCGGGACGGATTCGCCATTGGATGCTCGCAGATAAAGGACCTCGTCTCGACGGCCTTCTACCTGGATTGTTGGCAGGGGGTTTCCGCACGAGCATGGATAGGGATTCACGGTGATGCTGTCGCCCAGATCGTAGCGGATGATCGGTTGCACTCGATTGACCAGGTTGGTCAACAGAACTGTTTGTGAAGCCTGGCCTGGTGGGACTGGCTGATAAGCTTCGTCAACGGGCTCCAGGATTACCCAATCGCTATTCACATGGAGCCGGCCTTGGTCACACGAATAGGCGATGCCCATGAATTCTGATGCGGCGTACGTCTCCCGCACCGGACAGTCGAACTCACTTGAAATTTGATCGCGAGCCCCAGGTGTGAGCCACTCGGCAGCGGTAACCACCAGGAGGGGTGATATCTTCAATCCCCCGACCTCCTGCTCGTGCGCCAGCAAGACCAGGGCGGTTGGGTAGCCGATTAAGATTGTGGGCTGATATGCATTCAGCGTTTTCACAAGCTGGGGCATGGGCATGAGCACAGAGTAAGTGTGGATGCGATCAGATAGAGAGGCATGGAGCCCGCGGACGAGCTCTTGTACAGCGTCGCTGGCCCAGTGACCGCCGGTGGCAATCACAACCGCCGCGCGGACGTCCCGCCGCAGGAAAGCCCAAAGAATCCCCTTCGTCATCCAAG
>DAOUDJ010000056.1:0-3806 GCA_034430795.1 Anaerolineales bacterium
GGCGATGGGCGTTGGCGGTGGTCAGTTTGTCGGCTAATTGGGCTGTGGTTGTCAGCAGAATCCAAACGCCAACGTGCTATAATGCGCGCGCCGGGGCATTCATGCCCCGAAATTGCGTAATGGAGTATTAAGAAATTGGATTCCATGGAAGAAATCCCCTCATCTGACACTCCCCTAGAGGCCGTCGTAAACGGCGAAGATATCTGGCATGTTATGGAGGCGACGGAGATCGTTCAGGCGCTCCAAACATCACCCAAGCAAGGGTTAAGCGAAGCAGAAGCGAGTCGGCGCCTTGAGCAATTCGGCCCTAATGAACTTGAAGAAGCCGTAAAACCATCTCTGTTTCGATTGATTTTCGAGCAATTCAACAATTTCATCGTCATTGTTCTCATCGTTGCGGCGCTTGCTGCCGCGTTCCTCGGCGATTACATCGAAGCCGCGGCCATCCTGGCCATTGTGGTGCTCAATGCTATTCTGGGCGTTGTCCAAGAACGCAAGGCTGAGGAGGCGCTTGCCGCACTCCGGCGGCTTGCCGCACCGGATGCACTTGTTCTACGTGAAGGGCGGCGACAGACCTGCCCGGCGCGCGAATTGGTCCCGGGCGATGTCGTGTTTCTGGATGCTGGGAATTTTATCCCCGCTGATCTGAGGCTGATTGAGACGGTCAATTTGCGCATCGAAGAAGCTGCCCTAACGGGCGAATCCGTGCCCGTCACGAAAGATGCTCACCTCGTCCTCACACAGGAAATGGCGCTGGGCGATCGTCGCAATACGGCCTTCAGCGGGACCGTAGTTTCCTACGGGCGCGGCAGCGGCGTCGTTGTAAGCACAGGAATGCGCACGCAAATTGGCATGATCGCAGCCATGCTCCAGGCTATACACGAGGAACCGACTCCGTTGCAGCTCAAGCTTGACCAGCTCGGGAAGGCGCTCGGAATTGCGGCTCTAGTCGTGTGCGCACTTGTGTTCGGGGTGGGCTGGCTGCGCGGGATTGCGCCGCTTGAGATGTTCCTGGTCGCGGTAAGCCTGGCTGTTGCAGCTGTACCGGAGGGATTAGCTGCCGTCGTGACGATCACGCTTGCGCTCGGTATGAGGGAGATGATCACTCGACATGCGCTTATACGACGACTTTCCTCAGTCGAGACGCTGGGATCGACGACCGTGATCTGCTCGGACAAGACCGGTACGCTCACGCAGAACCAGATGACTGTGACACGCATGTGGGTTGATGGTACGACCTTCGAAATAACAGGGGGAGGTTTTAGCCAAACCGGGGATTTCAAAGTTGATGGAGGGGTGGTGGACTTGCGTGATTATCCCGCCTCGACGACGGTTTTATGGGTCGCCACGTTAGCGAATGATGCACAGATTGAGGCTGAACCAACTAAGGATGGAGATGGCGCCTCCCGCGTAATCGGTGATCCAACAGAGGCAGCGTTGTTGATCGCGGCGGCCAAAGCGGGAGCCTTCCGGGAAAGACTTGAAGAAGCGTATCCAAGGATCGATGAGATCCCCTTTGATTCTTCGCGCAAGCGGATGACAACGGTCCATAAGATCGTTGATCCGGCACCGGATGACGCAAGCCCATTCTATGATAACGAATTGCGCGAATGGGAGATCGCGGCGATTAAAGGAGCGCCGGATGTCGTATTAGATCTGTGTACTAAGTATCAGAAGATGGACGACACAACCGCACCGTTGACGGATGAGATCCGTGACCGCATCTATAAGGAGAATGCTCGCATGGCACGCTCTGCCTTGCGGGTCATTGCTGTGGCTTTTCGCGTGGATCGCGATGTCCCCGACGATGCAACACCGGAGAAGGTCGAGCGCGATTTGGTATTTGTTGGCCTGATGGGTATGATCGATCCGCCGCGCCCGCAAGCCAAACCCGCTATCGAGAAGGCACGCCGGGCAGGTATACGAACGCTGATGATCACCGGTGACTTCCCAGATACGGCGGAGGTGATTGCCGAAGAGATTGCCCTGCTCCAGCCAGGGCATGGAGTTCTGACAGGATCGCAGTTAGATGCCATGGATGATGAAGCGCTTAAAGAGAAGGTTGCAACCACCGATGTCTTCGCGCGCGTTTCACCGGAGCATAAGGTCCGCATCGTCAACGCTTTAAAATCGCACGGTGAGATCGTGGCGATGACCGGGGATGGCGTAAATGATGCTCCGGCGTTGAAACGGGCGGATATCGGTATAGCAATGGGCGTTACCGGAACGGATGTCGCTAAGGAAGCGGCGGACATGGTCCTTACGGACGACAATTACGCCAGCATCGTTGATGCCGTCGAGCAAGGGCGAGTTATCTATAGCAACATTCGAAAGTTTGTCTTTTATTTGCTATCCTGCAACCTGGCAGAAATTGCGGTTATCTTTATCGCCATCTTAGCGGGCCTCCCCTCGCCGCTGACCCCTATTCAGCTCCTGTGGCTTAACTTGATCACAGATGGTGCTCCTGCACTTGCATTGGGGATGGAAAAAGGGGATCCGGACATTATGGTTCAACCCCCGCGACCCCCTGACGAGCCTGTGATCAACCGTCCGATGCGCACTCGCATTGGGATCCAGACCATCGCGATAGCGGGCGTCACGTTGTTTGCATACTGGATGGGCATCCAACTTTATCCCGGAATTCCGGAAGAGGCGAAGACGATGGCCTTCGTCACGCTTTCTTTCTCCGAGCTCCTGCGGGCGTTCACCGCACGTTCGGAACACTACCCCTTGCATAAAATCGGGCTTTTCAGCAACAAGTGGATGTTCTTTGCGGTGACGTCATCGCTGCTGTTATTGCTCGCCGTCATCTATGTTCCCTTCCTTCAACCGATCTTTAACACCGTGCCTTTGGGTTGGACTGAATGGCAGATTGTGCTGCCCTTGTTGTTTGTCCCCGCTCTTGTCGCGGAGATAAGCAAATGGCTGATGGGCATCAAACTGAAGGTTGCGCGGGCTGCATAGGATTCGATCGCAGGAGAAAACCCACCTCATGTAACAACCGCCCCCGGCCACATTTCTTGGACGAGGGCGGAAAAAATTCTCTCATGGATGCTCTGTATTTTTACCTTACGATTTCACCATAGAGTTTGGGACGCCTATCGTTGAAGATATCGAGTTCATATTCTCCGGCGAGGAAAACACGCCGTTTCTGATCACTGAGCGAAGGTTCGATATCGGCGTAGAGGATAATTTCCTCTTCTCCGCCGGCTTGCGCCAGAACTTCGCCGTCAGGCCCGATTATGAGACTGTGGCCTAGATAGCGCGCCCCGCGCTCCTCCCCGATCCGATTGGCAGCTACGAGGAAGACCCCATTCTCGGCGGCTCGGGTCCGGGCGACAAAATCAGGGTAAAGGGTGGCGGCGCTGGGCCAGGCGGTGGAGATCAAAATAATCTGAGCGCCCATGAGTGCGAGCGAACGACAAGGCTCAGGGAAGCGCAGATCATAGCAGATGAGCGTTCCCACCTGGCCGATAGGGGTATTTAACGGTGGAAGCAGCTCCTCGCCGGAGGCGAGGAAGCGATCAATGCCAAGATAGGGCAAGTGGGTTTTCCGATATAAGCCGAGGATACCATCCGGTCCGGTGACGAGCGCAGTGTTGAAAATGCGGCCGTTATCGTCCATCTCGAGAATTCCTACCATGATCGTTGCGTCCAGTTCGTTGCAGGCTTGCGATAATCGCTCACTCAGGTGACCGGGGATGCTCTCGGCCACAGTTCGCGCCTCCTCCAGGCTCAAGTCATAGCCAGAGAGAGCGCATTCAGGGAAGACAACCAGCCTGGCTCCGGCTGTAACCGCCTCTTCG
>DAOUDJ010000057.1:0-3511 GCA_034430795.1 Anaerolineales bacterium
GTGTTTTTTCCGTGAGATAAGACTCTTAGCCGCGAGAGTGTTTCAGGACCCTTTGCTGTAATCGCCTCAAACCCGGTGAAGGGTTTCCATTTTGCCTGGAGCGAAAAAGGCCAAGACACTTTGCCGTCCTTGTTTCTCCCAGGCAACAAACTGACGAGCCGAATTGTTGATTGGTGTACATGATACTCAGGTTCGCTTCATAAGGCAAATTCCATAGATCGGAGGCTTATTAAGCCAAATGTGATCATGAGCTATTGATGGCTATGGGTTATTTATATAGATCACGTTAGGATAGGGGCAATCAATTGTGGTTGATTAGTGCTGACCCCGGGCCAGCATTCTTGAGGGCTGACACACTATCGGCTTGAACAATACGAGCGTAGCGTTTAACCAATGTTAGGTCGGTATTTCCTAACAGCGCTTGCGGGGTGAAAACATCACTATGTGTTATTCGGAGTTTCGGTATCTGGCAAACGTTCCCAACTATAAGTCTGACGATATATTTCTCCGATATCCGGAAAACAATAGCTTCGAAGTCACCGTTAAAACCCATCCTCAGGTTACCAGTCTTCAAAAACACTGTACCGCAATCTAGATGAATCTCGTGCGAATCGATCATGGTCACAATGTATATGAAGCATCCTTCCCTGCATCGCTGTTGATGATATTTCTTCCTAAGCCAATATGCGTGATTATTGTGGAGACCTGCAACTCATGCGCGTATACAGAAAATCCGAAAGTCCTATCCTCTCAACCCTCCAACCCGTATTCGCAATCGAGGTTGCCGTAGCAGTGGATGTATGAGTGACACGTTAAACGACTCACGGCGTGAAGCGATCAAGGTCAAAGCAACCGCTTGTGTAATTTTCTTCGAAAGTGAAGCTTGGTCTTAGGGAAGGAATAGGTGAGTTTGTGCCGCCGCTCGTCCTAAGGATTGCAACGAATATGGAAGATGCGCCGTGCTTCTTCCTCAAGCAATCGAATGTAAATGGGGGTTTGAAAGGGGGATTAGAAGTATATTCTATAAACAGTTTCAGCTACGCAGCCTGGTTTCTCTTCGCTTTCGATTTCTATGGTCATCTTGTTTATAATTTGCAACCCTCCCCTGATCTCCTCAACCGACTGAAGCACTGTTCGTGCTCTAACTCGATCTCCGGTTTTGACGGGGTGGGGGAAACGCATTCGGTTCATGCCATAATTTACAATCCAGCTAGCCTCCGGGTAGATAGGTTCCTCTGGATTGACGTATCCGGAGAGATATGGCAACAAAGAAAGTGTGAGGTAGCCGTGGGCGATGGTTGTGCCGAAGGGCGACTCGCGTTGAGCGCGCTCAGAATCAGTATGAATCCACTGGAAATCTTCTGTGGCTTTAGCAAACTGATCGATCCTCTCTTGGGTTATGGTGAGCCATGGACCTACGTGAACTTCAATCCCAATCTTGGATTCCAATTCTGATTTCAGTGATTCGGCTGACATAAGCCATCTCCAAACCAATAATAAATAGTATGGATGTGCAACTTTATATTAATCCTATCCAACCTTCGTTAGAATCCCCAAAAACCTGATGGTTTTTGATTGAACGTCGAATCAATTTTTTGGCATCTTCATATATAGGATGCGTAACTCCTTCTTATCGATCTTGCCCACACTGGTTCTGGGCATTTCTTGAACAAAGATGTAGTCTTCCGGAATTGCCCATTTTGAGATGATACCTTCCGCTACAAAATTTTTTAGGTGTTCTTGCATTGCCTCTGCTGTGATCTGTTCTTCAGCCCCCTCCATAGGAAGGATGATGGCTAAAGGCCTTTCACCCCACTTTTTATTTGGCACACCGATAACTCCTGCTTCCAAGACATCCGCATGTAGGCTCAGCAGGTCCTCTAATTCTAAAGAGACAATCCACTCCCCACCACTCTTGATCACATCTTTAATGCGATCCACGATTTGCAAATAACCGTATTCATCCACATTGGCGACATCACCAGTGTGCATCCAGCCTCCGGCCCATAATTCCTCAGAACGGTCAGTGTCCTTGTAATATCCTGGGGTCAACCAAGGGGCTCGGACCACAACCTCGCCAGTTTGCTCGCCATTCCAAGCGACGTCCTTGCCATCCGGTGCTACGACTCTAGTTTTGATAAGCGGCATGGCCACGCCGGTCTTTAATTTCTGGTCCAATAGGCGATCCTCTTGCCATCCCTTTTCCATGAACGCTTTTAGGTTTCCTAACACGAGAAGTGGGCACGTCTCGGAAAGCCCATAAGCCGTGGTTATCTTGATCCCGCGCTTTTCGGCCTCCATAGCTAATCCCTTGGTTAAGCGAGCGCCACCGATAATGACTTTCCACCCGTTGAAATCCACATCCTTGGCGTCGGGATGGGTGAGAATCATTTGCAATATGGTCGGAACGCAATGGCTGAAGGTTACTTTGTGTTCCTTGAACATTTTGATGGCCATTTCAGGTTCATAGCGACCGTTGTAGATCTGTCTCCAGCCAAATGAAGTTGCGACATATGGGAATCCCCAGGCGTGTACGTGAAACATGGGGGTCAGAGGCATATAAACCTCGTGCTTCCCTAATCCTCCGTCATTGCCTAGCATGGCCAAAGAGCCCCATCCGGCATAGGTCTGTAAGACGAGTTGTCGATGGGAGAAAGTTACGCCTTTTGGCCGACCTGTTGTACCGGTTGTATAAGCAAGCGTTGCCTGGGTATCTTCATCAAAATCTGGCAATTCATCCAATTGTGGTTCTGTGTTCACGACCGCTTCATAATCAATATCAACCCAGGGAATCGTCGGTTTTTGACCCGTCCCAGTTATCAGTACATATTTCTCTATCGAAGGTACCCTTGATCGAATCCGCTCAACAAGGGGCAAGAAATCTTCGTTGAAGATCAGCACCTGATCTTCGGCGTGTTCGACGGTATAGATCACATTTTCCGGGGATAAGTTCGGGTTTATGGTGTGTAACACAGCACCCACACCTGGGATGGCAAAGTACATTTCAAGGTATCTGTGGCTGTCCCATTCGATGACCCCCACCTTGGTTCCTTTGTTCACCCCCAGCTTCTGGAGCATGGAGGCAAGGGACAGAACCCGGAGGTACATCTCTTTATAGGTGTACTGCGATTCGTCTTTGTAGATCACCTCTTGTTCAGGGGACCAGTTAACTCCATATTCGAGGATGTGTTTCAGCAATAATTGATAATCATAAGCTGGCATGATGGGCAACTCCTCAGTAAAGCCGGTTAGACCGAGGCTAAGTGTGTTTGCACTGAGCAACACAAATGATACTGAGGGCCAGGGAAAATGCCAAACAGAGTGCCACTGATAATTAAATCAGCCGCAATGTCCATCACTTAGGGGAGGGTAAGGTTTTATATGCTTTTAATAGGTAACTACTCAGGCAGCTATCGAGACAAAAGCGGGCAGATAAGGGCTACCCGCAAGGGCCAATCGCAGAACATCCAGAACACGTTGTTCGTTCTTGCGTGCAGTTGAGATATAACCA
>DAOUDJ010000058.1:0-5127 GCA_034430795.1 Anaerolineales bacterium
ACCTGATGTTGTTGTGCAAACTGTCTTTCGACCGCTCAGCCGCAGGTTGGCTGAGTTATTGAAGATCTTGAAGATGAGATTTTCTGTATCCTGATTTTCATGTGGGGCAGTCCCCAAAGGGCGGTCCCTTCTGGGAAAAAACAGCCAGTTGTTTTGAGAAACGGGCGCACTCACGGGTGCGTCCTTCCATTTCCTGTCTGCGTGCAGCGGTGTCATTATCAACCCCCATTCCACATAGCCGTTGATCCATGGAAGATATTTCCCCTTTTTTCTCTACATTTCAACACTAAAATCTTAGAAGTTCAGAACGGGGTTTAATGATTTATTACCACCTGCTGTGTAATCTACCGCCGGGATCATTGAATTTCCTCCTGATTAAACCTATGATTGAGTGTAAAGATTGACTTGGATTGATTCCATCTATAAGGCGAGGGCAACCATGAGCGATGAGAACTTTACCTCCGGGTCAGATCCTGCTCCACCGAAAACGTTCGCGGCAGATCCCGGGCCTGTTCCCGCCTGTGAGATTTGCGGGCGCCAGGATGAGACGCTGCGTCTGGTCGCCCTGCCCTATGTTGTCAGCCTGGTTGTTGTAACCTTCCGCAGGACGTGGACAGGATTGTGGTGTTGGCGGCATCGAAACGAACGCCGCGCCTTAGCCGGTTTGATCACCGCGCTGGCTGGCTGGGTTGGGATTCCATGGGGTTTTGTCTACACACCAATGGCGCTAATAAATTTAGCGAAAGGGGGAGATCAACCGCTAGAAGAAAATGTCCAGCTTCTGCAGCAACTTGCAGAGGATTCACTCAATACTGGGGATCCGCATGCAGCGATCCGGATCCTCGAAGAGGCGCTCAAGCTGAAAGAGGACGCAGCTATACGCCAGCAACTCCAAGAGCTGTACAGCCGCTATCCACTCTCGATTACTAAACCCCCGCCCATCTCGCCTTGGCCATTTGTCCTCGGTCTCGGTGCCAGCATCATAATCGGACTTTCAATCGGCCTGCTGGATCACTTCATTACCGTTCTTATGGGTTGGGTTCTCGGCGTCGAGGTCAACATAATCCTGGTGATCCTGAGTTGGGCTCCGTTGGTTGCCTTGATCTTCTTGGGCGGACTTGTTCTTTCTGAAGTCTTGCAATGGGCGATTGAAAGAACACGGATTGAAGAGATGATGCCCTCCTTGGTCTTCGCCAGTGTTACCGCACTCATCACGTTCTATGGAATACCGCAAGGTCGTTTATTCGGTGATTATATCGGTGCAGTTTTCGGCGGTTTACAGTTCGACTCATTTTTCGATTTCGTTCTCACAACTGGTGAAGTGTTCACTCGAGGCGGTATGTGGTACCTGCTCGATTCGATCCAATCGGGTTTGCTGACGGACTGGATTTACCTGGTCATAGTAACCGTAGGTGGAGTCTATTTTCTCTGGACGAGCCTGTCCTCTGTGCGCGAAACAGTGCACTGGCTGGTGCGGCTCGATCTGCTGCACGGTGAAACGGCGCTTGAAGAAGAGAGATCCGCACTCAGTGTCTGGGGAACGATCGCCGGGGTTGTGGTTGGCTTGTTATTGCTCGCGGCTCTATTTGGGGGACGAAACCTTACGCTACGCGCAAACCCGGATGCGGTTGCCCATCTTGAGCAGGGTGATTTGCTCTTCGCAGAAGGGGATTTGGAGGGCGCGGCGGCGGAATTCCGAAACGCGATTCAATCAGCCCCCCATCTTACTGGGCCGCATGCGAGCCTGGGCTGGCTCTTGTACTCGATGGGCGATCTGGAAGGGGCGGTTTCTGAATTTGAGGAGGCGCGCCGAATAGACAGCGCCTGGGCTGATCCTGTTCTGGGGTTGGGTTATTCCTACCTCGGCCAGAGCGATAACGAGGCTGCTCGCCGGGAATTCGAGGCAGCCATTGCGCTGAGTCCTGAACCTTATCTGTTGGCGCAAGCGAATTACGGGTTGGGCAATCTGGCGTTCGGTGAAGGAGACCCGGAGTCGGCGGTGTTCTATTATCAGAAGGCCATCCTCCAGGATTGGGAGCTGCAAGTTGCGCACATGGATTTGGCATTGTCATATTTCCATATGGCGGAGTTTGACAAGGCAGTTGAGAAGGCGAATGATCTGATAGCGCTCGCGCCTGATTGGGGGGCGCCGCACGCGTTGCTGGCCATGGCCTACCATCAGTTGGATGATTCGACTCTGGAAGAGCGAGAACTGGCTTGGGCCGAAGACCTGGGACCGGAAGACCTATACAGCCTCTTGCTGCTTGCAGGCGCCCATTGGGATCGCATCGAGTTTACGCGGGCTGAGGCAGTGCTTTTGAGAGCGGCTGAGTTTTACCCGGAAAGCGACCAGGCTGCGCTCAGTCTGAGCTACGTTTACGCGGCGATGCAGGAGCATAATCGAGCGCAGGATTTACTCGATCCTGTGTTCGCACGTGACGCGGATTCAGTTGAGGGGCATCTTGCTAAAGGGTATATCTTCACGCAAATGCAAGATCTCGATCAGGCGCTGGCAGAAATCAACATTGCCAAAGATCTCGACCCAGAAGATTGGACCGTCTATCGTGATATAAGCTTTGTTTATTTTCACAAAGGCTCTGTACCGGAAGCTTTAGCGGCAGCGGAAAAGGCTGAGGAATTATACCCATACGACAGTGCGATTTTCACGTATAAAGCTTTCGCACAACGCAGCTTGGGCGATATCGAAGGTGCTCTGCAAAGCGCGCAGACGGCGATCGAGCTCTCACCAAAGTATGATCTCGCACACTTCATACTTGGGGTGTGTTATCTGGATCAAGGCGAGCATATGAGAAGCTCCGACGCTCTGCGGATGTTCCTCTCCCTTGCGTGGGACCGCGCTTACGTGCGCGAGTATATAGCGCAAGCCGAGGCTTTTTTCGCACAAACGCAGTGAGCTGCACTCGGATTCAATATTCCCAAGGCTGAGCTTTCAATTTCCCGCGAAACGTCGAGATGGGTATCTTTTGCCGTTTCTCTTCTGATGGATTTGACCTTTTCTCTTTGAAGACGTAGACTGGAGCTATGCTCGCAAAGGTCCACGCTGCAGCCGTCGTTGGGCTGGAGGGGGAGATCGTGGAAGTTGAAGTGGACACCACGCGCGGGATGCCCTCCTTCACCATCGTAGGTTTGCCTGATACCGCTGTTCAGGAGAGCCGTGAACGCGTTCAAGCTGCAATCAAGAACGCGGGCTTCACCTTTCCCCGTCATCGCGTAACTGTAAATCTAGCCCCTGCCGATCTTCGCAAGGAAGGTCCGGCCTATGATCTGCCGATCGCATTGGGCGTGCTTGCGGCTTCCGAGCAGATAAGGACGGAGTGGCTGGCGGAGGCGATGGCGGTTGGAGAACTCTCTCTGGATGGCTCGGTTCGCCATGTGAGGGGGGTGCTTCCCATGGCCGCGCTGGCCCAGCAGGAAGGCATGAAGCGGATGTTTGTGCCTGCGAAAGATTCGGCGGAGGCTTCTTTGGTTCGTGATTTAGAGGTGATCCCTGTTAACTCTCTAACAGAGCTTGTAAATCACCTCTCAGGGGTGGTTCCGATCCCGCCTGAAGTTCCAGAGATGCACAACTCAAGCCCGAGTGTGGTCGCTCTCGACTTGCAGGAAGTGCGGGGGCAGGAACATGTCAAACGTGCTCTGGAGGTCGCGGCTGCAGGTGGTCATAATATATAATGGCAGGGCCGCCGGGTGCGGGCAAGACTCTGCTCGCCCGTGCCTTGCCATCGATCATGCCGACCATGTCTTTCGATGAGGCATTGGATGTAACTCGTATCTATTCTGTGGCTGATCAGCTCCCTGCAGATATTGCATTGATCCAAACCCGGCCCTTTCGTGCCCCGCACCATACCATTTCTCATGCTGGACTCGTCGGCGGCGGCAATTGGCCCCGACCCGGCGAGATCTCCCTCGCGCACCGGGGGGTGCTCTTCCTGGATGAGCTGCCCGAATTTGGCCGAAACGTGCTCGAGGTCATGCGGCAGCCCATGGAAGATCACGTCGTCACGATCAGCCGGGCACGCGGCTCCTCAACTTTCCCTGCCAATTTCATGCTGGTCGCGGCGATGAATCCCTGTCCCTGTGTTTTCTTCGGTGACCTTGAGCGAGACTGCACCTGTACTCCCAACTCCGTAACCCGTTATCAGAAGCGTATCTCCGGCCCGCTACTGGACCGAATAGACATCCATGTTGAGGTGCCGAGAGTGGATTTCGAGAAGCTCTCAAGTGATCGTGTTGGTGAACCCTCTGAATCGGTTCGAGAGCGGGTTGATCGAGCGCGTGAGAAGCAGCGGGAGCGTTTTGCTGAAACGGATCTGGTGTGCAATGCAGACATGGGTCCGGCAGAAGTACGCAAATATTGCCGTCTCGATGAGACAGGCTTGGCGCTGGTCCGGCAGGCGATGAGTCAATTGCAGCTTACCGCACGCGGGTATCATCGGGTGCTGAAGCTCGCCCGGACGATTGCTGATCTTGTAGGCGATGATGCAATCATCCCCAACCACCTCGCTGAAGCACTCCAGTACCGCCCCCGCCGGTGGGTTTGAGCTTCCTATCCAAGAAACGAATGTGGAACCGCCCCAGCATGGAGGAGGGGACTGGTTGAGAAAAGAAAACCCCCGAGCCTTGCGCGTCGGGGGTTTTTCCATTCATCTGAATGGCGTTCCTCAGGCGCCCGCTGGCGTTTGCTTTGCAAACTGGAAGTAGCCAAATCCCAACGTCAGGAAAAGATAGAGAACGACGGTGGACCATACGAGCGCATTACCCGATCCGTAGGTTACGTCCAGCACGGCCACAACGAGGCCGGTCACAGAGAGGACGAGGTCTCCGAGGATGACGGCGCGCAGCGCTTCACCTTGTGGGGCTTTTCTGGAGAGCCAGGTGAGCACGGCAACCCCGATGAACGCCGAGCCAAGGTAACGCCCCAGCCATTGGCCACCCTCCTCCAGCGCAACCCCATAGAGCGACATCGTTTGCGTGGGTGCAAGGATAAAGGACAATCCGAACCCAAGGGCGAGGACAGCGGCGATTGCCATGAATGTGCTGAGTTTCATAGTGTTTCCTCCTTAAATGAGTTGAGAAATCTTATGCAAGCATAACGACTCGGCTGCCTGC
>DAOUDJ010000059.1:0-3172 GCA_034430795.1 Anaerolineales bacterium
TTGGCGGTTGGGTCTCGGCTCCTGGGGCAACGGAACGGAGTTCGGCGGCTCCATTATGGTGATCAAACATACCGGACGTAAGACCGGGCTGACACGCTACACGCCGGTGAACTACGCCGTCGTGGAAGGCGATATCTACTGCACGGCTGGATTCGGGAGCGTTTGCGACTGGTATAGCAATCTAATGGCGATCCCCCAGGTTGAAATCTGGCTGCCGGATGGCCGTTGGGCTGGCGAGGCCGAGGACGTATCGGATTCCAAAGATCGAGGCGCGCTTCTGCGGCAGGTGATCATCGCCAGCGGCTTCGCGGGGCCGCTCTTCGGAGCGGATCCGAAGAAGCTTACCGACGCGGACTTCGAAAATCTGATGGATCGTTACCGGCTGATCCGCATCCAGCGGAAGGGCGCGGTTACCGGACCTGGCGGTCCCGGAGATCTAGCATGGATCTGGCCACTCTCAACTTTTATGTTGCTGTTTCTATTCCTGGTACGGCGCCGGAGGAGATAAGCAATAAGCTAATCCAAACTTATGACGTCGATGCCTGAATTGATTAATTGGGAAACTTTGCCACGCTCAAGTTCATGATCGTTGAAGCGGGAGATCGCACCGTAAATCGACATTCTTGCTCCCCATCATTAAAAGGGGTTGCGCATGAAACGAGTACTTCCGGCTTTCCTTCGTTTGTTGATCATCGTTGGTTTTAACTGCAGCTGCAGCGTTATCGATGGATTGGATACCCCCTCAAGCCGGTCACCTGAGATCTTGATACCCACTCCGCCACCGGCTGCCAAGATCAAACTCAACCCGATAGAGACCGCAGACGCCATTGCCGATCCGGAGAAAGCAGGGATCGGTGTATGGTCGCTGTTGGCCAATCTGGGGATCGGCGTGTACACAGGCGATGGCGAGCAGATTTTAGCGGGTTCCGAGCTTAGCGAGCATGATTTCTGGCTTTATGATTTTGAACTCCCACTGCTTGCTCACATGGCTCAAGGAGCCCCACGCCCATTTAGAATTACGACTTCACGCCTGTCTGCTGTTGGTTTCAAGGGAACTACAATGGACTTGATCAGGATCTATCGCGACACGTATGCCCTGAATGCAGATAAGTTCTTGGTCCAGTTTTTCAGGGCAATGGACGTTAATTTCCGCGAGGGCGTCGAACTGACCCCGCTGCAGGAATGGCTGCTGATGCTGGATACATTCGTTCCAGCGAATGGATCCACGGCTGCGAAAGGCGGCTACTTGCTTTCGGTGTTACCCGGCAGAGGAGTCTTCTCTGTTTCAGCACAGGGTGGTCCATGCGGTTATATCTCTGGGGGACAGGTGCACGCGAACTGGGGAAGTATCCAGTCCAACACGGATCTCGGCCTATTTCTACGTGCTGAAGCGGCATATTACGCAATCCATGGCATGCTCCTTGCCCAGAGCGCTTACGCAACACTAGAGGCTTCGCCGAATTCTGCCCACGAGGGTCATGGCGGACTCGGAGATGTGATCGACTTCACCGCGACGGTAACGATGAGCTATGTTCCCCAGAATATCCCCGTCGGCGGAACGCTATGTGGTGTCCTGGTGAATTTGGATCTGCCAATGGTTGGACCGCAGTCCGGTATGGAAATTGAATGGGATATCCCGGAAGTGCTCAGCGAACATGGCTCCGTTGACATGCCCGAAGGGGGGGATTCTTTCACGGACTATCAAGGGCAATCGAAGGTTCGATTTCAAGCCCGTCAGGAAGATGCGAACGGGAAGGGAGAGGAAGAATTCGAGGATGGTGTCGTCAGAGCCAGCTACAACCTGCATAAGCACCTCGCCAACAATGGGTACCGTGATTCGAGAATGCTGTATCTGATCCCGGAGTCGATGCCAATCTATCCACCCGCGTTTGTGACGATAGAGTGGCATGAACTTTGTGCGCAGCTCGAGCTGGAGATCGATTATTGGCAGGTAGTGCACGTGCGTGATGTAATCGACGAACGCACACTCAAGGGAGCCATTCCTTTTAATATAGATTTCACCCAGGAGCCGGCAACTTTATCGGGGGATGCAATACTGACGCTTGGAGGACAGGGTTCCGCACCGGAATGTACTTGGACCAACGCCGGCATTGTGGATGCCGCGCTTAGCGGAACAATGGTCGAAGGGGGGAATGGCAGTGATATGCTTATCGTGGAGTTAGATAGCGAATTCAAAGTCGAGACGACATTCCACTGTGAAGGAGGAGGGAATGTCGCTCAAATCCCGCTGATGGTCCCAAGCGAGATCGAACTCGTGTACAAAGATGGGTATTCAATAGAATGGGATGTCGGTGTGACCGGGTTGCCGGTGGAAGGACACGCCCGCTGGACTTTGAACTTCCTTTGCCCGTAGTGAATTCCATCTCGAATACGGATCTAAACGTTATAATGAGAAGAAGCCCCCAATTATTGGGGGCTCCTTTTTGTGTACGCCCGGCATGGGCGATAACTAGGAGGTGGAAATCCTCTGCGGACGTTGATCCGACGAACCGCTAGCCGACCCCACTCCGCTGCGCTGCGGGGACAGTGAGGCAACTGCGCTGGTGTGAACCAACGTGGGAAGTGGGAAGGAAGCCGGAGAGCAAAACCTGGACTAGATGGATATAAACTGCGTAAGAAGGCGTGGAGCGCCGGGTGAGCTGGCACGAGACAGTGAAGCCCCAAAAGGATCAAAGCGGCTTTACGTAAACGCAGCAAGGCTCAGGGGAAAGTTATCGTACCTTATCCGGGGAGATCTGCGGTGTGTCTCGGAATGAGACTGAGGAGATCGAGAGGTCTTCTGATCACGTCACAGAAGTCAGCAGAGGCCGAAGTAGTCGATGGAGTAACGACCATCCAGGGCGAGCAGGGAAACCTGTTTACAGGGCGAAGGGCCGAACGGCCAAGAATTGGGTAGAAGGCCAGAAGGGCAACAGCGAAGACAGTCGAAATCTGGCAAAGACCAGACCGGATACGGAAGTAAACACTGAAGGTGCTAGGTAAGTATCAGGGACGAGAGGCTGTTGCCAGGTCTACCGGAATGAGAAATCACCCAATGCGAAGTTCTGCTTTGCTAACTTGGCCGAACCGCCGGATGCGGACCCGCACACCTGCACCCACCGCAGGTGCGGTGTGTCCGGTGGTGTGGGAGGGGAGGAGTCGCGAGGCTCCC
>DAOUDJ010000060.1:0-3656 GCA_034430795.1 Anaerolineales bacterium
CATCACGACCAGGTTATTAGCGATGGCCAGTCCCAGCCCAGTTCCCTTCACTTTCGAGGGTGAGGCAGTTCGGTCGAGTTGACGGTAGGCTTTGAAGATCGTTGCGAACTGATCTTCGGGGATGCCCGGACC
The DNA here is from genome assembly GCA_034430795.1 of Anaerolineales bacterium. Taxonomy (GTDB): domain Bacteria; phylum Chloroflexota; class Anaerolineae; order Anaerolineales; family E44-bin32; genus E44-bin32. The sequence continues at coordinate 133 of DAOUDJ010000060.1, forward strand.
AGTATCGCGGACAATCATGCGCCATTTCGATGTCCCCTGCGGCTCGATACGCACTTCCACTTCGCCCTCTTCGGTGAATTTGATCGCGTTGCCGGTTAAGTTCAGCAAAACTTGCGCCAGCCGATCATCATCACCGATCAATCGTTGGGGCATCTCCGGCGATACCCAAACACTGCTGCTGAGGTTCTTCTCCTCGGCGATTTGCAAACAAGAACTCTCGAGTGTATGCACAAGATTCATCAACTCAAAAGGCTCATCAAAGATTTCTAGTCCACCAGCTTCGATCTTGGATAGGTCAAGAATGTCATTAATGACCCTCTTTAAGTGCCTGGCGCTGTTGGATACGTGCATTAATGCATTCCGAAGTTTTTCATTCAACGGTCCGTACGCATCCCTCAATGCCAGGTCGCTGAAGACGATGATCGCGCTCAAAGGTGTTCTCAATTCGTGGCTGGTGCGGGCGGTGAATTGGGATTTCATCTCGCTGGCCAGTTCCAACTTTTTATTCATATCGACAAGATCATACGTCGCACTATCTAGAGCTTTGCGCAGATCCTGCGTGGTGAGTTGGTTGATGAAAACCACAAAGATGAAGGTCATGACACCAAGGAAGGTAATGATCAATTCAATCGCCGGCGGAGATAAACTCACATATGGCTCAACATACATCCTTAAGATAGTTACAGCTAAATAGGTAGCTGAAGCGAGTCCAGCGATGATATAGCCACGGGCTGGTGGGAGCATCATTCCGGCGATCACAATGAGCAGGAGATATCCAGGAACAAGCATCAGGTAAATACCATCTAATACAACACTATTGATCGCCAAAAGAAGAAGGATATAAACGACGAAAACATAACTCCCGGAATCGGGTTTTCCCGAAATCGCGATCCGCTTCGCCAAGAAACTTATGGGCATAATCCCTATACATAATGCATAGACAAGCACCATTGGGGGAGATATTTGTGGAAGCATTACGATTGTTAACAGGACGATCAAAGGAATACTGAAAAGTATTGCTGCGTTGCAAACTGCGATCACCATGCGCTCGCGGCGAGCAGTTTCAATTTCCTCATAGGGGGATTGGGTTCTGAATGGATTCATTAGATTCATGGTCTTCTCTGACGACTGCTTTCTTACATATCAATCCACAACTTGGTTGTGTGGATTTCCCCTTACGTATTGTTAGTTACACGAATTATGCCAGCCGGCGTTGCGATATCGATTTCAAGACCCTCTTCAGCGAACCACTTAATATATTCTTCACGCCAGAAGAAGCCAAAGGAGTTCCTGCTGCTTCTTATGACGAGGTCCAAATATTGATTTACATAAGGTTTGAAAGCCTGGGATCCAAAGATCAGCCCTCCCGGTCGAACCACCCTCACGGCTTCGCTGATCGCCTTCTTTGGATCAGCGGTCCAGTGCAACATGAACGCCCAAAAGCTGGCATCGAAGCTGTTGTCGTCGAATGGGAGCTGGGTGGCACTGCCCTCTTTGAAAACCGGCTTGTTCTCTTCCGTTAGCGGCGGGTGGGTTGGATCCGTTTCCTTGAGTAACTCCGTAAAGTTGGTCTGAGCCAGTTTCAACATTCCTGGCACGGGATCAACTCCTGTGATCGATGTTTCCCCGCCGAGGTGCAGCCATATTTCTGCTGTTTCCCGACCGCTCCCACAGCCAATTTCGATCAATTTTTTACCTCGCAGCCACCTTCTTTCCTCGCGTGTGAGATAAGCGAAGCATGCTTTGCGAACTGCGGAGTAGATGCTCGTATCCATAATTCCATCGAACATTTTTACAACGCTATGATCGTCCCGCTCAAAAATCTCTGTCACGCCAATGTCATTTTCTTGCAATCGATCAAGGATATTGTGAGACAGCGATTCCGCCATCTGGCGCATAAAGTGCAGCCTGGAATCCGTCCTTGCCAGGATGCTCTCGATCTCAGGTAAGGGAACCTCCGGATTCGCCGCGTAGGCTCCATCGTTTTGAATAATTACGTTATCCGAGTCATGCAGCAGGGTGTTGAAAATTTCCTGTGTGTATTCACTATCGGAGAAACCGAATTCAGCCAGGATTTCACCGTACGCCCTCGGCTGCTTCAAGTATTCAAAAAATCCTAATTTGTCTAAACTCTCAAGGACAAAGTAGCGGAATATTAAATCGTTCTGGCGACCTGCCTTCATGGCCACGCCAACGCTTTTAAAGATGTACCAATAGGCCTTTAATAATCTCACGCCTCGCCTCTGATCGCGGGTGAGATTACCCCGCGGCCAGATATGGTCGCATGAAACGTATGAATTCGTCAACCTCGATGGGTTTGGCGTAATAATCGTCACAACCGGCTTCGAGAGCTTTTTCGCGGTCGCCGACCATGGCATGAGCAGTAAGAGCTAGAATCGGAACCTTCTTGAATCGAGGGTTGCTCTTAAGGGAGCGCGCTACCTCCCAACCGTCCAGCTTGGGCAGGCTCAAGTCCATCAAGATGATTTCGGGGTCATGCTCATAGGCCATCTTGATGCCCTCGTGCCCGTCCCGAGCGACGAGCACATCATCCTGATCCAACATAATCTCCAGAATATTGCGCACGACGGCGATATTCGCTTCATCGTCCTCCACGATGAGGATCCGCCGGGCGGGCATCCGGTCGAATTCCAGGACAGGATCTTCCGGTTTGGTTGTGCTCACAAACTCCATATCAATCCTCACTTGCTCAGGCATCGACCTTGATGTCAATATGCCTGACTTCCAATTACACTCCAGCGGTACATCCACGCATCGTCTTAATCAAAATCAATCCAATCGTTCCCCTCAGGTCTGGGTTTCTTACGGGATTAAGGTGCAGATTTCATGCCATTGCGAAACCCAATCCCGACATCTCCTTATCCTGATCCATTCAACGAGGAACAAACCTCCGCTCCAAATAGGCTGTGAAGGATTAATATGTGAATATTGCACCACGAAGGTATTTGTTTTCCACTTGCCGTGAATTTCATTTGCCCGCAAAATATGCGCACATTTTGTGAGCACTGTCACAAATAGCATGCGATCTACGTTTCAGGGATAGAAGCCGCACACAATCCACGGTCTCTGGAATGACCACCCGTATGAAAATCGAATAGCCTTTGAAGGAGGCATCCCATGCGTCGCACTCTCACCCTAACTTTCACTCTACTGCTCTCCGCCCTCGCCCTGGGGGCATGTGGCGGTGGAGTGACACCTGCCTACTGCGACCCCGCAACCCTCATCGCGCCGCAATTGATCGAACCAAACGACGGGGGAATCTTCGTGCTTTACACCTCCCATCTGTTTTGGGCTTATCCCGAGACCACCTGTGAGCCGGAAGGGTATAGAGCCGAAGTCAACACCGCCAGCGACTTCAGCGGGACGATGATCGGCGCGACGACGACCATGCCAAATTCATTTGGCTGGCCGATCCCCTTGAACCCGGGCATAACCTACTACTGGCGTGTGCGAGCTACGGTTGGCGCAACCGAAGGACCCTGGTCCGCTACCTGGTCCTTCAA
>DAOUDJ010000061.1:0-8585 GCA_034430795.1 Anaerolineales bacterium
CCGTTCTTGCCGAGCCGCACGTCGCCCTGAGATATCGTCAGCCCGGTAACCGCGGCACCGATCGAGGACTCGAAGGGGCCGAGCATTACGGTTCTGTTCGTGCTCTGTCGGAGTAGAATCATCGTTATATCATCTCCTTGCCAAAATCACGATTCCGCCACCGACAACCACGCCGGCCAGGGTGTACAGTATGTTCTCAAACTGGTCGTTTTTCACTTCTGCCCGCCAGCCGTCACGTTCCACTTCCAGCCCCCGGATCTCCACTCTCAGGGGGTCCGTCGCCAGCTTCACCGCTTCCTCGATCCCCACCTTCACCGCCAGGTCGATCTCCGCTTCCATTTGATCCCACTCGGAATCTGTCAAGAATACCCCTGACGTTCCGTCTGGTAGTGTCAATGGAATCCCGTACCCCTGCGCCGTGTACAGTATCAACATGGCGCACAGAGTCAGCAGGAGACTCTTTGCGGAGCTCTTCGCGGATCTTATCCATCGCGTCATGAGCTTTCTTTTCCACCTTCTCCGCTGTCCCGTCATACTGTTTACCCCCCTTGAACATGACGATGTAGACGACCGTCATGATCAGTGCGATGGCCCACCCGAGCCACTTCAGCCACCTACCCAGCCGTTTCATATTTCTTTTGGAGAGCCTTGAGAGCTTCCCCACTCCCGGCCAGGCCACCGCCGACCAACATCGCTGTCCCAGCGGCGGCAATTTCTATGAACATGGCGTACACCCCGGACAGTGCGATCACTCCACCAAGAACGAAGCCCCAGAATGCCAACAGGCGCATCATGGACTTGTTCCCTTTGTCGCTTTCAAAGTATCCTGCCATCACTTCCTCCTATCTAACCATCGATGTCCAGCGTCAATTCTTGCGATATCAAATAACCAATGAGTTAATTCATGAAGAACAACCAAAGGACGAATCGGACGAGTCAACCATATCGTCCTTGAAGCGGGATGGTACGCTGCCCGGGGGCTCATAATCCATTGAGGTAATTCGTCTCGAACCTCAAAATGGGGAGCCGCTTCCAAGTAGCCGGCAAAGATCTCCCACATCATGGACTCCAGAGCTGCACGAAATACAGTTGCTTCCGCGGACCGATCGTGATAGACGGGTCCGGGTTGAAGAACTCACCACCGTACTTGTCGGCCAGGAGCCAGTGCCCGTCCGGCGTCCCGGCGTGGTGGTTGACCAGGATGAAGTCCCACCGCATCGGCTGACTCCCCCAGTAGTTGAAGTTGCCGTCAATCAGAGTAGCAACCTGGTTGCCGCCCCCACCTATCCTGAGCTCGTGAAACGCATCGTGAAGGATGTCTATGTACGATCTCTCATCGTCGAGCCCAAGGTGCCTGTTGACGACCCCTCGCCCGGTGTGGTCGGCCTCGAACCTGCCGAGCTGGGCAACCGTGAAGGGCTTCTGTGCCATCTCTTCCGCGACAGCCAAGACATCCCGGTAGAGACAGGCGTATCGGTTGTACCTGGAGGACAGCGACGAGTTGGTCTGGAGTATCCTATCCATCTTTCTGCTCCAATAGCCTATTCAAGGCATTCTTGATAAATGCCATGTCGGCAGTGTTCCTCACGATGGCCCTGTCGTGATCCATCGCCAGGTCTTCAGACTCCTTGACCCTGGACGTGAGGTTTGACAACCGGTAGTTGTGTACCTCTGTGCTGATGGCCCACGCACCCGTCGCCGCTGCGAGAATCATGGTGATAGCGAGCGCCATGCTGATTGTCTTGTTCTTCTCAGGCATCTACCACCTCACTCCTACGGATATCGTTGTGATTGTCTCGCCCCACTTGTTGTTGAGCCACTCGTATCGCTTCATCTGGCTGTACACCGGATGATTACAGAAGTGATTCAGGTCCACAAAGAGATTCTTCCAATCGATTCGCATCCCGACATCATAGATGTTCCGGAAAGGACGGCCTCCGGGGAAATCAAACCAGAGCCACGTCCGCACAGATCCATACAGTGTTATTGGGGCTTGGAGAACTTCGAGACGTATCAGGGTGAATGCTACGGAACTCTTTTCAACATCGCTCCCCGCCCGAAACTCGCCGTGCACCTCCAGAGCGCCTATAGGGGTAGCAAGCAGAAGGAGAATTATGGCCCACCTCATCCCAACGCCTCGTGAGTTATGAAAATCCATCCGCGATTGTAGGACGTGGAGTTGAAATTGACGCCATCGAAGGCAGACCCGCTGGTTCTGCCGAGAGATACATTTGTCGCATTAATCGAATCGATGTAAAGACCTGGGCTCGTGACCACGTAGGGGTGCCCTATTCCTATAAACTGCGTGTTCCCATCATCAGCACGGACCATTATTGTCACAGAACGTATATCCCCAAGAGACAGACCGTGAGCAACGTCCACACTGGCATCGGCATCCATATTCCAATCGCCGATATCAACAATTTCTTCCAAGTAGATCGCTGCGCCCTGTTCAGTCGGAAGAAAGTGCTTGTACCGATAGGCATTACCCGAGTCCTTCCGTATCCATGCCGCGGCTCGAGAAGTGCTATTGTACCAACCGCCCTTAGCTAAATCCCATGCCGGTGCTGCCGTGGAATAGAGTACAGTCCCGTTAGATGTCACATACACCCATACATCAGAACTTGCCCCTATCCCAGCCCAATTCGCCCCACTCTCTGTGCTGAAACTAACGAGAGCCCCATTCACCTCCACATCGCCCGTGAATGTGGGTACTGAGACAGTGCTCATGGCGGTCATCCCGAGATTCATATAGCCTTTTTCGATATTATCCTCAGCCGCTTCAAACGTCGACCTCAACGACACTGCGGTTGTTTCCGGCAAGTACGTTTGAGCCAACGTCGCTGCCTGCGCCCCACCCGCTGTCAGGCCAAGAGTTGTGAGAACATCACCCATCGATACGTCGTCAAGAAATGTCTGGGCGAACGGTGTCGCCGTCACATCCGCCGTAAGGACACCGACCGTCTCTATTGCCCCCGTGATCGAGTTGAAGTGTAGATAGTTTCCTGCTCGATCAACCGCACCGTCTGTAAGTTTCCATTCCAGCGAAGCGTCCCCATCCGGCCCGCGAGCGCACCGGTCGATCTGGTCCTGTAGCATCTTCGTGATCAGCGTCAGCTTGTCGACGGCGTTTTCCCATGAGTCGCTCGTGAACTTGTCGTTATTCACCCAGTCCGTCAGCTGCGTCAAATCCGGGTCAAGCTGGATGATGATGTCGTATTCCGTGTCGTAGACGGCGACAGTCGTCACGGTGTCGTTGCTCACCGTGTAGCCGGTATCCTCTACCAACGTCTCAAACGTGCCCACAGAGCTGTCATAGAGCTGTACGGCAAGGTTATCTGAGTCCAGGTAGACAAACGTGATCGGGAACGCTTGATTGCTGTTGTCGCAGTCGTAGCGGTCTGATAATGTCGTAGTTGGTACTGCCATCAGCCTACCTCTTGAGCTATATCAGCTTTCCGCGTCACAATCCTTTGCCTGAGCGCTGCCAGTGAATCGACAGTGGGGTCGGACAAAAGCTCCGGCAACTGCAACACGAGGCGTGCGCGAACCTGGTCGGCTTTGTCCGCATCCTCGCGAGATGTATCCACCAGCCAGGCCTCTTTGACATCGTCCCAGTACTCATAGTCGCTCTTCCCCGGAGGCGGGGTCTCGGTGTAGAAGCTCATGTCTACCTGTTCCAGTGCATTCTGGGGGATATACTCCGCCCGTGTCAGCTTGTGGTAGAGGGTCCTATGCGTCTGATCCTGGACGATCTCCCAGTCCGCACCTGTCCACCTCGGAATGTCCGGAGGCCATGTCTCAGGAGGTTTCTTGTCGGTAGCTTTCGCAGACACCTTATCCACGTCTCGGCTTCCCTGGAAAAGTCCGCGATCGTCAAAGAAGTATGCTTTCATAATTACTTAATCCTCATGATCATGGTCTGTCGTAGCGTGCGGGGCTGCGTGTGTTCGCCGGTGCGGGGCGTTCCGTTGCCGCCGTCATCAACGGGATCGCCTGTTTCTGCTGTCGCAATAGAATTAGGCTTAGTTAATCCGCCACCGCCCACCGCAGCAGCAGTAGATGCTTCTTCGTATTCGTGCTTGTGCCCCTGCCCCTGATCGTCCTCCGCTAATCCAGCCGACAATCCACCACCAAGGAAACGGCCACTGATATTCATCTCAGGTACCACGTAGCCGTTGAGCAAACTGTCCGCATCCGAGATAGTCACTGTGCCTGCATAGATGTAGTAGGTTTCGTTGCCACCAGGGAAAGCGTCCCACTGAAGCGTCAAGTCATGGGCTGCCACGGCAGTCACCTTGGCAATTTTGCCTGTGCTTAGATTCATCGCCCAGTCACCGACACTCACATTTGTCGTCCAGTCGGTACCATCGGCATCGATAAGATGGTTGACAGTGTTGGTGTCGGCCGCCACAGTGCCATCCCCATCCAGCAGCGCCCCGGTCAGCTCCACGAACTGCTCCGGCAGTGTCGGCTCGTCGTAGACCACAAAGGCCTCGTTACCATCAGGGAAGGCGTCCCAATTCAGTAGAAGACTTGTTTCGCTCTCCACGATGAGAACCGTAGCGTACACGTTATCGGTAGAGTTATGGACAACATCCCCCGCGACCACGCCATCAGCGGAGAATGTCGCCGTGGACAGTACGAGTTTATTCGTAGTGTTGGTGTTCGCAGTTCCCGTAGAGATAGAAGTCCCGACACGCGCCCAGAGGCTCTTGTTCCAGGGCTTGATCTCGAACGGTCCACAAGTAGCAAGCAACAGATCGTCAAGGGTGCCCGTGGCCAGATCGTCTACACCAAGCAGCAGATTCCAAAGCGTGGCCAATTCAAGTGTCGCCCTAACCTCTGCTGCTGTTTCGTCATCAAGTATGGTTTGGGAAAAAGTAGTGACAGTGACATTTGGATCAAGGATACCAACCGTCTCTATCGCACCTGTGACCGCGTTGAAGTGTAGATAATTGCCTGCGCGGTCAACGGCACCATCGGCAAGTTTCCAGTCGAGAGAAGCATCACCATCCGGGCCACGTACACACCGGTCAATCTGGTCCTGTAGCATCTTGGTGATCAGCGTCAGCTTGTCTACCGCGTTCTCCCATGAGTCTGCCGTGAACTTGTCGTTATTCACCCAGTCGGTGAGCTGCGTCAAATCCGGGTCAAGCTGGATGATGATGTCATACTTGGCAGCGTACGTCGCCACGGTCGTCACCGTATCGTTGCTCACGGTATAGTCGGTGTCCTCAACCAGCGTCTCAAACGTACCCAGGGCCCCGTCGTAGAGCTGCACAGCGATGTTGCCTGAGTCCAGGTAGACGAACGTGATCGGGAACGCCTGGGTGCTCCCGTTGGCGTCATATCGATCTGAAATCGTCGTAGTTGGTACTGCCACCTACCTTCTCCTTCTCCTTCTCGCAATCCTGTTCTTCTTTGGGTAGCCCACGGTAACACCAAGCCCGATGGAATTGCCTATCGCCTCAAACCCCTCTTCTTCTCCCCGCATCCAGCCCAGCATCTGCTGCATGAAAATCGGCAAGAACCCGGTGAATTGAGAAACTATGTATGATGGATACTGATCCCATTCCACTCCACGGCCAGAAGTCCCCCACTTAACAGTTTTTCCTGTTTCCAGGAGTTCCCTCAAACTCGTGAATGGACGTCCGGCCCAGTCTCCACCACTAACATATTCCAGGCCGACGCCAGCCATGACGCTTGCCTTGCCCTTAATTGCCCGCGGTAGATTTAGAGCCCACCTGAACGGATCTTTGAATTGGCGAATGAAGTTAAAATATCTATGTTTGTCATCTTTTCCGCCAAACGCCCTATAGAGCGGGGTCACGTCGACCTCCATCCATTTGAGATTGCCATTCTCCCATGCCGTTCTGTAATTGTCCCTGAACTCGTCCGGGTCCCCGCCGGCCAGGGCGAAGTTTGCAAGAATCGTCATACCCATCCCCTTGACTATGGCACCGGCCCAGAACTTCTGGTACATCTGCCGTTCTTCCTTTGTGCTGGCAGTGAACGCCTTGACGATTGTTCGCACGTTTGATTCCGTCCAATCTGCCGCAAACATGGCCAGACGCATAAGGTGTTGTACCGTGGGATCCCGACCCAGCCTGCCATGATGCAAGCCGCCGAAATCATCATTCATCAGGTTGGCTACCCGCTTCGCGAGAACATCGGGCGATTGATTAGGGAACTTTTCAAACTGGTCTCGTAATACAAGAAGAGCCTTCTTCATCTTCAAACCCGGACCCATGATGTTGAACGTGAAATCCGCGCTCGCCTCTCTGAGGCGAGTTACCTTTTTTCTGACCTCGGGGGTTACCCCTATTTTGTCAAGAGTTTTCCCAAGAGCTGTCTGTTCTTGCAGTAAAACCTCATCCCAATCCTGCCGTAGCCGAATTGTCATGCCGTTCTCAATGAGCAACATGGCATTGGGTTCTTCATTCCGAATAGACTGCAAGCCAGCCTTTGTCGCCTCTATGGGATTCAGGTCTCCCAAGCCCATCTTCTCGAACCCCGGCAGATAGTACGACGCAAGGTAGGCTTCGGGATGGAAGAAACTTGTCTGCAAGATCATCCTCTTGGTAATGCCATTATACCTATCCACTTCGTTGATGAGTCCCTGGACAAACGGATTCCCAATATCCTTCAAGTGAGATATGCCAAAGATGTTATTGAGCTGTCTTGCTGTTTCCTTTTCAGCGTACAGCTCGACCAACTCAAGAATCGGCCCATCCTCTGCCTTGACAACCTTCTGCCCGCTGACCGTTCCGCCCGTGATCCCCTCTTGATGTGGATACTTCCACGCCTTGAAGTTGGCATTCTGCAATCGCTTATAATCAGGATGTAACTTGGTGCTGACAAGGGGAGTTCCTTCGGTACTCTTGAGCTTCATCAAGGACTTGAGGAGTCTCTTGTTCTCTATCGCCTTAATGATCTCCTCTTTGTAGATAAGCAGATTGTCCTCTGCCGAATCCACTCGGAGTTCATACCCTGCAGTCCATCCTTCAAGTATTGATTCAAACACTCTCTGCTTGGCATGTCTGGACTTTGTAAAGAATCTTCGATTGACATCGGTCGGCGCATTGCCTGCCTTTTGGTTTGGGACAATCCAAATCCTGTTGGCAAAGTTGTCCAGAGTGTTCCTGATAACGTCATCACCAACAGCCTCGAAACCGGCCTCCTTATATGAGTTCTGTATCTGCTTGACGACCGTCATCACATTCTCGGGCAGGTTTTGGGAATCGTCCACCCTTTGCTTTTTCTCATCTGTCAACGCATCGTAGAACTTCTCTACTTGCTCCTTGGTTGTGTCTATGAATAAGTGAACCGCACGACTCAGCCTCCTGGCCTCTCCTCCATATATCTTTTCACCTGATGCCTTTTTTACCGCATCCCGCAGTCGTTCTCGTTCGTTCTCTGCACGAATAATGCGCCCGTCAACGCCCTTGAAATAGATATCCTTCCGGGCCTCAAAAGAATCGGATGCGTCTGCCTGTTCCTTGTCTATGAGATCCAACTGTTTGACTTCGCCTTGCTGTGTATAGTCGATAGGGTCTTCTTCAACGTCGGCAACCAGGCCCGTGTCACCATCATCCAGTAAGGAAGCGTCTTTCTCGCTAAAATCGTCTCTGCCGTCCCCTGGGTCTTCTGCCAGCGTGCCCTCTATCAGGGTCTCCTCTATAGTTTCCTCAGTAGCTTTTACAGGGACGCCGCCCTCGCGCTCTGCCTGGAGTTGCCGCATCTCATCCTGGTCGTCAAATATGTTCGCCAGGATACTGCGATACTTCTCAGGATTCTTGCTCCAAATCTTCTCGATAGCTGCAATCTGTTTGTCTGACGGCCTGCCAATAAACGTGGCCCGACGCATCGCGCCCATGGTGATTGGATCTATCCCGGTCCCCTTTGTTCTCTTACCCAGACCAGACCACATGCCTGCCAACATTGCCGTCCAGCCCTCGACGGGTGTGTCTGTAATGTCATCGACGAATCTCTTATTTGCTTCTTCTATGGATACCAAGGGGGCCGGTTCATCTCGAACCTCTCGCTCGATCTCCTCTGCAGACGGAACAGTGACCTCTGCGGCCTCCTCCGGCGTCATCTGTGCCACTTCCGCCTGGCGGGCCCTGAGTATCTCTGCGGCGCGTCCGGCACCTGCGGCCTGCTCAAGAAGATCCGGTGTCCCTATGCGCTCCCCGGCTTCTACAGCGCCCTCGAACAGCTCCGCGGCCCGACCCAATTCATCAAACTTTTGCTTGACGGCTGGGTCGGTCGGTGCCACAATGGAAGAAGGGGGTGTTGTTGTGGCTGAAACTTGGCTTTCTTTTGAAGGCGGAACCTTCGTGATGTCTGGGATCATGCTTTCCAGAGTCAAACCTGACGGTAGTTTAGAAGCGATCTCAGATCGTTCAAGACGAGACAACATACTTGAAAACGCATCCGTAATTTCCGGATCTGATAGCACCGCCCGCGCAGACTCAAGATCCGGGGCTGCTGAAGCTGCGTCGTAGAAAATCTTGCTTGTCCGATTCACTTCATCAAATAGTGCCCCAGCTTCCACTCGAAGGCTTGGATTCTCCAGGCCA
>DAOUDJ010000062.1:0-58525 GCA_034430795.1 Anaerolineales bacterium
TTTTTTCCTGGGATTCTTCCTGGCGGTAGTTACGCCCCATCTTTACCGCCTGGACATAGGCGGCCATCCCACAGTTGGCTTTCCTCCTGCTGCTGTGATCACCTTCGTTTTCACCATGATGGCCACTATCGTTTCGACCTTTCTGGGCGTGCTCTGGGAAATGAACTTCCCGGAGTTTGGCCCCAAACACTACGATAAACGGGTGACCGATGGTTATTTAGCCGTCCTAGTTGAGCATGACCCCTCAGAGGAGGGCCAAGTGCGAAAGATTTTCGAGCAGCATGGCTGTGACTCCATCCAAAGATCAGAGAAACAACCGCTGTGAACATGCGTACCCGACGCGGTCTGATCATCATCGCACTTCTGCTCTCACCATTCATTATCGGTTTACTCCTGACCTATCAATGGGTTCGCATCCCCTTCGATACCGACATGGCGGAGAACATGGCGGTGGATTACCAAGAAGGACCTCGACTTAGCCCACCGCAAGGCGCAATCCCTATCCAGGGTGAAGCCGTCCTTGGGGATGAGTTCCCATTAAACCCAATCAACCCCGACGACACCTCGCTGCAACGCGGTCAAATTCTTTACGATGTCCACTGCGCGCTCTGTCATGGTTTGCAGGGTCTCGGCGACGGACCGCTTGCGGAGTACTTCCAGCGAACCCCCGTCGACCTGGCAGGCTCGGCAGCCGTAAACGAATTCGACGGCTCCGTCTATCTTGTTATCCTGCAGGGGTTTGGTCAGATGCCATCCCTTTATGAGAACCTGACCATACGCGAGCGCTGGGACGTGGTCAATTATGTTCGCACTCTCACCGAACTGACAGTTGTCAAATAGGAGTCTGCTTCTATGGAGAAACGAAAATCAACCATCGGGATCGGAATGTGTCTCATGGTTCTGGGTATCGGCGTCGCCGCCTGCGCTCCACCAAAGGCTGGCTTGCCGCAGGGGCCGACGGCTATTCCGACGCTGGCCCCAATTACAGAAATCGCAGGACAGCTTGAGTCCACGCCAACACAGTCCTTCACCCATCTGAGCTACCCAGCTCGCCCGCCTTCAGCTCTAAGCGGACAGGGCATCTACAACACAAGTTGCGCTCAATGCCATGGAGTCGATGGTAACGGCGTCGTCCCTGCGGCGCGCAACTTCCGCGATCTGGATTACGTACGCGGTGAGACCCCGGCTAGCTTTTTCTCTGCCATCGCAGAAGGCCGTGAAGATATGCCAGCTTTCGATAACATGCTCACGTCAGATGAAATCTGGGACAGCGTCTTCTACATCTGGCGTTTAAGTACCGACGCCGAAACTCTCGCCCAAGGGAAGCAAATCTTCGATGACAACTGCGCCTCTTGCCACGGCGGGGACGGCTCTGGTCTCGATCTCGGATCTTCCGATTTCACAAATCCGCAACAGACATGGCACCTTGCCCCCCGCGATTTTTATCACACGATCACTCAAGGCCACGGCTCCATGCCTGCCTGGCAGTCAAGCCTTGGCCAGGATGAGCGATGGGATGTTATCGACTACTTGATCACCTTCACGTATGACCCTGCTCTTGACGAGGAAGTAGTCAGCGTCGTTCCACAAACTCCCACTGCAGCACCCGCTGCTTGCGATCCCGGGCAAGAGAACCCACTCGCGTGGGAGGATCGTTCAGCCATTGAGGTCGGACGAGCAACATACGTGGATCAATGTGCTCTATGCCATGGGCAGGACGGAAGCGGTGGTTTGCCTAACACTCCCGATTTCACATCCGTGGAAGTACAGGACACACTGCACGAATCCCCGGGCCGCTTCTTTTGTGCACTCGACGAGGGCGTGGGCACCATGCCCTCCTTTGGTAATAAACTCAGCCAGGATTCCCTCTGGCAGGTGCTGACGTACCTTGGCTCACTCCAACCGTAAGTGAGCCACAAGCCGGACTCTCGATTGAAAGGAGGTTCTAGTCATCAACAGTGATTCCTTTTATTAGATAAAAAGGGGATCCGATCTCGGAAAACCCAAATTAACGGAGGAGAATATGAAAGGCAAGATAATTTTAATGGTAATGACGGTGCTCCTTATGGGGCTTCTGGCGGCTGCCTGCTCCCAGCAAGCGGCTCCAACGCTGGCGCCCGCAACTGAGGCTCCGGTCGAACCGCCGAAGGTTGAAGTAGGTGGATCCGTTACGGACGGCGGACAGCTTTACGATAAATGGTGGAAAGTCACAGGCGTTGACGAGCCCACAGAGGACCATCCGCTCTGGGCTACTCAGGGCACCAACACCCGCGGCGGTAAGGACACTTGGCGCTGCAAGGAATGCCACGGCTGGGATTACATGGGCGCAGACGGCGCTTATGGTTCCGGATCGCACTTCACCGGTTTCACCGGCGTCTTCAACGCCAGCGGGATGAGTGATGGGGAGCTGCTTGGTTGGCTGGATGGTTCGACAACCGCCGACCACGACTTCTCGGCGATGGGTGATGAAGCGCTCGGCAGCATGGTCACCTTCCTACAGGATGGTTTGGTTGATCTGCGCGAGTACATCGACTATGACGCCAAAGCCCCGCTGGAAGCCGATGCCGATCATGGCCAGGAACTCTACAACAATACGTGCACCGCATGCCACGGCGTTGATGGCCGTTCGATCAACTTCCACGACGCTGATGATCCCGAGTTCATTGGGAACATCGCAGTCGATAACCCCTGGGAGTTCGCCCATAAAGTGCGTGCCGGGCAACCTGGCACAGGCATGCCATCCTCGATCGACAGCGGCTGGAGCATGCAGGACGTAATGGATGTACTTGCCTTTGCCCAGAGTCTTCCTGTCGAAGCCCCCGGGGCATCCGTTTCGCGCGGTGGTCTACTGTACGACAAATGGTGGAAAGTCACAGGCGTAGACGAGCCCACAGAAGACAACCCCGTCTGGGCTCGCCAAAATACCAACACCCGCAGCGGCGGTGATACCTGGCGCTGCAAGGAATGCCACGGCTGGGATTATATGGGCGCGCTAGGTCCATACGGTTCCGGCTCACATTTCACCGGCTTCCCGGGTGTGTTCTTCGCCCAGGACAAATCTCTGGAAGATATCGTTGCTCAGATCAGCGGGAACGTTGATCCTGACCACAACTTCTCCGCCATGGGCGAAGCAGCCATGACAGACCTGGCTACCTTCATCACCGAGGGTCAAATCGACATGAGAGATGTCGTCGACTATGGCTCCAGTACCCCTGTCGGCGGCGACGGTGCGCACGGCGAGGAACTCTACGCCAGCACATGCAGCGCTTGCCACGGAGATGACGGCAGGATGATCAACTTCCACGATGCTGATGATCCCGAGTTCATAGGGAACATCGCCATCGATAACCCCTGGGAGTTCATCCACAAGGTACGCGCCGGTCAGCCCGGCACCAGCATGCCTTCGGCGATCGATCTGGGTTGGGATTTGCAGTACTTGATCGACGTACTCACTTACGCTCAGACTCTGCCTGTTGGAGCACCGTAAAGAAGGTTAACTATCGAGGTTGATCGCTTCGTTGTTCTTCACTGGAAATCAGCCTCCGATATTTAACGGGTAAGGAGGGCTTGTCGTAATCCAGCATCGGCAAGCCCATCATTTCTTTTGGAGGTGACCATATTACGAGACGCTAGCTTGCAATGAACCTGTACTACAAGTTAAGAGGATAAAGGAGAATGCCAAGATGAATAAGAAGATCCTTCTGAGGTTCGGCTTTCTTGCACTTGCTGCCCTGCTCGTCGCTTCCTGTGCAGCGAGCGAAGGCCCTGCCGGACCTCAAGGACCACAAGGACCACCCGGCCCGCAAGGCGACTCCGGACCATCTGTAGAAGCCTCCGCGTCCGACCTTAGCTGTACGGAATGCCATAACGACGAGCCACTGATCCTTTCAAAGAGATTGCAGTGGGATCAGTCCGTCCATGCAACAGGCGGGAACTACGTCAGAGGAACCAGCGCTTCCTGCGCTGGCTGCCATTCCAGCGAAGGCTTCAGTGCACGCGTTGTCGCCGGTCTCGACCCGGATGAAGTCGAGGAGGGCGCGGCAAGCCCATCACCACAAAACTGCCGCACTTGCCACCAGATCCACACGACCTACACAGGTGCCGACTTCGCTCTGGAAACCACTGATCCTGTGGTGCTGTATGAGAGCGGCGAGACCTTCGATATGGGCCTCGGCAACCTGTGTGCCAACTGCCACCAGCCACGACGGGGATTCCCCGAAGCGGTCGATGGTCAGGTCGAAGTCACCAGCACCCACTGGGGCCCACACCACGGCATGGAAGCTGCGTTTTTCCTAGGCGTGGGAGGAGCACTTGTGGAGGGTAGCCCCAGCGCTCACTACTCGGTCGTAACCGAGGGCTGCCCGGCCTGTCACATGGGAGAGGAACGCGAACACACCATGGAACCGGATGTCGACCGCTGCCAAGCATGTCACACTGATCTCGAGAGCTTTGACCGCAATGGCGTTCAGACTGAAATCAAGGCAGCGTTCGCGGAAGTCGAAGAACTCCTGCTGGCGAAGGGTTTGATCGACGAAGACGGACATCCCGTCCTTGGGACTTACCCTGAACCAGAAGCCGCTGCACTCTGGAATTACATCATATTCCACGAGGACACCAGTTGGGGCGTACACAACTCCGGATTCGCCAGAGCCCTGCTTGAACAGGCTCTTGGAGCACTTGAATAGCAGAGCAACCTATGCTTGAAGCGGTTTAGAACCTCAATTTGAATCTTCCAATTGAGCAATCTCCCTAAACCGTTCGTATGCACAAACAGCCCCGGTTTCGGCCGGGGTTGTTTCCTTTCAGCTTATGTCAACTATTATTTGAATCGCTGCGGGTTGATAGCGATGCTCATGGTGAACCCCTTGCGTCAAACCCTGGAATATGATCTCGAACATGACTTCTCCACAATGGGAGAGGGTGCGATCATCGATATAGCTAGCTTCCTCCAGGAAGGATTATTTGATCTGACAGCGTGCATAGCACTATGAGACCAAAGCCCTATCGGCGGCGACGGCGCGCACGGTGAAAAGCTCTTCACCAGCACCTGTGTCGCTTGCCGCGGGGAGCACGGCACTATAATCAATTTCGGTGGTGATGACGATCCCGAGCACGTCGGTACCATCGCGATTGATAACCCATGGGAGATCGTCCATAAGGTACACGCCGGTCAGCCCGGCACTGGGATGCCTTCATCGATCAATCTGGGTTGGGATCTGCAGTACGTGATCGACGTACTCACATTCGCTCAGACTCTTCCTGTTGAAGCACCATAAAAACAGGTTTTGATCTCTGCTGTTTTGGCGGGCCAGGTTCACCCTGGGCCGCCTTCGCGCCAATTTGTGGTCAACACACCAAGCCTCGAAATATTGATAAAACACCTCGTCAGATCGACAAGCAACACCCAGGACACGCACAAGTCCATACATGGCCATCTATGAACTAAACAGGATGTACGTACATAGAACGTAATGGGAGTAACTTGGATCTCTTTACTACGTGATATACTTCCCGCGCCTCATATGACATGTCGCGCTATTTGCCGTTTCTTTGTGTTTTATTACACAAATCTAGTGTAGAATGGGCAAAACTACCCATTCGAGTGGGTTATGTGTCCCATGCTCCGTGGGGAATTTGTATATGGAGGACAACATTGTGGCGGAGGGGTCAAACAAACTCAATCGCCCAATACTGCGCGAAAGAGGTCGGTAGCATCGGAATGATAGCACTTTTTTGGAGTACGGATCCATCAACAAATCGTGGAGGCGGTTGCATGAGAAGTCGCCCGATCATTCGAGTCGCATTTTTAGTGACGCTCAGTCTGATCTTTTTTTCCATTCTCGGGGTGAATGGAGCTACTGCTGACGGCGGCGAAGCCCCCCCTCGCCAGCAAGGCTTCGATAACGACACATGCCTGACCTGTCATGATGTTCCCGGCATGCAAATGGAGCTCCCCTCAGGGCAGGTCCTTTATCTGACTGTCGACAGCGTATCCTACATTACTTCATCTCACGGCCGAGAGGGAATTGCTTGTGTCGATTGCCACACGGGCTTCGGTGGCTTCCCTCATGAACCTATCTCGGCTCGCTCGATACGGGAATTCACCCTCGATCAATATACCTTCTGTGCTGAATGTCATCAGGACAAGTACGACGCGACACTCGACAGCGTGCATCAAAAGTCACTCGCAGGCGGAAATCTCGAGGCGGCCGTGTGCACTGACTGTCACGATCCTCATAGGACGCAGCCTCCTGATATCCCACGAAGCCGTATCCCACAAACATGTGAGCGCTGCCATTCTCAGATCTACGCATTATATAAGGAAAGCGTTCATGGGTCGGCTCTTATTGGTGAGGGCAATCCCGATGTTCCAACTTGTACTGACTGCCACGGCGTGCATGACGTCGAAGGCCCCACATCGAGCTCTTTCCACCTCTTCTCGCCCCAAATCTGCGCCGAGTGCCACACGGACGACGATTTAATGGCCCGTTACGGTGTAAGCACCGATGTCTTCGAAACCTACGTCGCAGATTTCCACGGCACAACCGTGATCTTGTTTGAGGAGACCGCACCAGATCAGGAAACTAATAAGCCAGTATGCATCGACTGCCACGGCGTTCACAACATGCGCAAGGTGACTGATCCCGAGAGCCAGGTTCTCAAGGCCAACCTGCTCACAACCTGCCAAAAGTGCCATCCGGACGCTGATGAGAACTTCCCCAGTTCTTGGCTGAGCCATTATCAGCCCAGCAGGGAGAACGCACCTCTGGTGTTCTATGTCAACCTTTTTTACAAGATCTTCATCCCCGGGACCATTGGAGGCATGTTGATTTTTGTGATCAGTGACGGAGCACGTCAGGTGATAAAGAAGCGACGGGGAGGGCAAGATGAGTAAAGAACCCCGTTCGGATATGCGTTTTGCACTCCCTCAACGAATCGAGCATTGGGTCTTTGTTGCAAGCATGGCTGCCTTGGCGATTACCGGCCTTGCCCAAAAATTCGCGACTACTACGATCGCCCAGGGCATCGTTTCCATTCTAGGTGGCGTTGAGTCGGCCCGCATCATTCATCATGTCGCCGCAACAATCATGATGTTTCAAACAATTTTCCACGTAGGTGTGGTCGGCTATAAGGTCTATGTTCTCCGCATACCAATGTCCATGCTTCCAGGGCTTCGAGATATCCGCGCAGCTTGGCAAATGCTACTGCATAATTTTGGTTTTAAGAACCGAAAACCGCAGGAGGGGCGCTATACCTTCGCCGAGAAAGCCGAATACTGGGCTGTGGTTTGGGGCACTGTCGTCATGGCGATCACTGGCTTTATGCTGTGGAACCCCATTTCAACGACACGGTTATTGCCCGGCGATTTCATCCCGGCGGCCAAAGCCGCACATGGTGGCGAGGCACTACTGGCCGTTCTGGCAATCATCGTCTGGCACCTTTATCATGTTCACCTGCGTCATTATAATAAGAGCATGTTCACAGGGAAGCTAAGTGAGGACGAAATGCTCGCTGAGCATCCGCTTGAATTGGCGGATTTAAGAGCTGGCATTCCTGCGAAACCGAATCCTGTGCTTGTCCGCAAACGTCAGCGTGTTTTTTTTCCGGTGTACAGCGTAGCAGCCGCGGCGATGCTCCTTGGAGTGTATTTCTTTGTGGACTTCGAGGAGACGGCAATCAAAACCGTGGCTCCAAGTGAGGAAGTGATCATCTTCGCCCCTCTCACCCCGACGCCGCTGCCCACGCCTCTGCCAACCCGGCAACCAGCCCCCATGGGGAACACCTGGGAAACAGGGATCGCCGACCTTTTCAATCAGAAGTGTGGCCTTTGTCACGCTGGAGATCTCATCCTGGGTGGTCTCGATCTAAGTAGTTATCAGACCGCTTTGGAGGGTGGGAACAGCGGTGCGGCGATTGTGCCCGGAGACCCGGGTGCTAGCGTGCTGACGACCATTCAAATTGCCGGGGGCCACCCCGGACAACTTTCCGTAGAAGAGCTTTCCTTGATAAAGGAATGGATAGAGGGCGACGCACCTGAAGACTAGAAAATCACTCAAATAAGCTACACTTGAATCCGTCCGAGGAGAAGATGCATGCGTCGACGTATAAGTACTGGGTTGCACAACCTTTTTTTCCCACCACCTGGAAGCCGGCGCATCGTGCGCCTTTTACCCTACGGCATCCTGGGCGTTTTAAGTCTCGTTGTGCTGGTTACAGGTACCTATGTCTGGGAATATACAAACTCGCCCGAATTCTGCGGCACGGCCTGCCACACTATGCCACCAGAGTACACCTCGTACTTAGTCTCGCCCCATGCTCGGGTGGATTGCGTAGAATGCCATATCGGGCGTGGTTTCATCGCTACGCGGATAACCCGCAAGGCAGGCGATATTAAACACATCGTCTCTCTTGCCTTCAAGCAATATGAATTCCCCATCCAAGCCGACGATTTGAGGCCCGCGCGGGATACCTGTGAGCAATGCCATTTCCCAGAGAAGTTCTCAGATGACAGTTTACGTGAGATACGGACTTTCGCCAGTGACCAAACCAATACCCCATCGAGTATTTATCTAACCCTGAAAACCGGAGGGGGAACGCAGCGCGAAGGTCTCGGTCGCGGTATTCACTGGCACATCGAGAACAAAGTATATTACCTATCTACCGATTCGACCGAGCAGGAGATTCCCTTCGTTCGGGTAATACAAGATGACGGTACCCAAATCGACTTCGTCGAACTGGGTTTCTCTGTGAGTGCCGAAGGGATCGCTACGGAATCCCTCCAAGAGATGGACTGCATCACCTGCCATAACCGGATCACGCATTTGGTTCTCAAACCCGAAGACGCGGTCGACGAAATGCTCGCACGTGGACTCATCTCCCCACTCATCCCTGAAATCCGCCGAAAAAGCCTTGAGGTGCTGCATGCACCATACGAAACAAAAGCCGCTGGACTGGACGGTATAGAAGGGCTCTTAACGTACTACCAGAAAGATTACGCGGAATACTATGCCATTAATAATAAGTTTGTTAATCAGGCGATCGATGCTCTCCTCGATTACTACAGCATTTCAGTTTTCCCTGAGCAGAAATCGGATTGGGATTCCCACAACGACAATCTTGGACATCAGGATAGCCCAGGATGCTTCCGGTGCCACGACGGAGAACACCTGGACGAGCAGAACCAGGCAATTCGTCTTGAGTGCAACGTCTGTCATTCTATTCCCGTTGTTGCCAAACCCTCTGATTTCATTACCAAGATCGAAATCAGCCGTGGACCGGAACCCGAGAGCCACCTCAATGCCAATTGGATAGCGCTTCACCGAGACGTATTCGACACTTCCTGCTCCAATTGCCATACTGTCGATAACCCAGGCGGTACAGACGACTCCTCTTTCTGCTCAAACAGCGCCTGCCATGGAAATGTTTGGGAGTATGCCGGATTCGACGCACCCGGTCTAAGAGAATTACTGCAGGCACAGCTACCGCCGGTGGCAATAATTCCTACAGAGACCGGACCTTTAACTTATAATGCCACGATTGGTCCGTTGTTTGAACTGGAATGCGGTTCGTGTCATGGAGAAGGCGGCATCCAGAGTCTAAATCTAACGGAGTATGCAGCGGCCATACAAGGCGGTATCAGCGGCCCGGCCATTATCCCGGGGGATGCCAACTCCAGCCTTGTCGTACAAAGGCAAACAGGAGACCTGCCGCACTTCTCGCAGTTCTCTCCGGAGGACTTGGTATTGGTTATTGAGTGGATAAACGCTGGAACTCCTGAGGACTAAGGAGAGCGAGAATGATTATGGACGATAAGCAGCAACTCAAGCGACGAGATTTTATGAGCGTCGCCACGTGGGCGATTGGTATATTGATCGGTGCAGGGTTAGGGCTACCTGCAATTGCATACATCATCGGCCCCGCACTTCGAGAAGAGGAAGCTTATGCGTGGATTCGCCTCGGTTCAATATCCAAAGTTGAGTTGGGAATACCAACCCTCTTTAAAGCCAAAATCGAACGGCAAACAGGTTGGATCGTGGATGAGACAGAAATTTCAGTCTTTTTGCTGACAGAGAACGGAAGAGATTTCATTGCTATGTCCAATATTTGCACGCATCTTGGATGCCGGGTTCGGTGGATCCAGGACCAAGACCAGTTCTTCTGCCCCTGTCATAACGGTGTCTTCGACAAGGCGGGAGGTATAGTCGCTGGTCCCGTTCCACGCCCGTTGGATCGGTTCGAAGTGAAGGTTGAAGACGATCAACTCTTCATATTGGGAGGATGAGATGGTTACACAGATTAGTGAGTGGCTTGACGAGCGATTGGGTTGGCGATCGGTTTGGAAAACGATCTTCCTGCGTAAAGTCCCCAAGGTAAATTGGTCATATACGCTAGGAAGCGCCACGCTCTTCGCGGCTATCAACCAAGCTGTAACTGGCATTTTGTTGACCATCTACTACGTCCCGTCGCCGGATCAGGCCTACGCTAGTGTTCAGTACATCACCGCGCAGGTCCCTGCCGGATGGCTAATTCGCGGGCTCCACCATTGGGGTGCCAGCGCCATGATTCTTTTAACAGTATTGCACATGGTAAGAGTCATATTCTACGGCTCTTATAAGTATCCTCGCGAGGTGACCTGGTTTACCGGAGTCGGTCTTTTGATCGTTGTTTTTGGTTTCGGTTTTTCGGGCTACTTATTACCCTGGGATCAAAAAGCCTTTTGGGCGACGACGGTGGGCACACGCATTGCCGAAGTGACCCCGTTCATCGGAACCTGGATACTGAAAATTATGCGTGGCGGTGAGGAACTCACTGCCGTGACATTGGCCCGATTCTACGGCGTACATATCTGGTTCCTCCCGGCAACCCTCCTGCTTCTGGTTGGAATTCACCTTTACCTCGTCATACGCATTGGGATCAGTTCCATCCCTGAGCGAGAAGAGTAAGCCATGGACGAGCAGAAAAAGCGAGAATATTACGAGAAATATCAGAAGGAAAAAGAGAAAGGCATTTTCTTCTTCCCAGACCTGCTCTTCAAAGATGCCGTCGTGTCTCTCCTCCTTTTCGTGGCCTTGATTCTACTCGCGTATTTCGTTGGTGCACCTCTTGAAGAGCAAGCCAATCCGGCCGACACAACTTATACGCCGAGACCTGAGTGGTACTTCATTTTCATGTTTCAATTGCTAAAGTATTTTCCGGGCTCACTTGAGGTGCTTGGCGTCATCGTACTTCCAGCTGTGGCTATGCTTATATTAGCCGTACTGCCTTTCCTGGATCGTGGACCGAAGCGGCATTTCCTCAATCGCAAACTGTGGGTGGGTATCACCGCCCTGCTGATGGTCGGAGTTACAGGGCTTACTATCGTGGCCTTCCTGGAAGCACCCCCTCCTTTTGAGGCTTTTCGGGGTGATGAAACAGCCGCTCTTTACGCCGAGAATTGCGCAGGCTGCCATGGGCCTGCCATCAGCACCTCGTCAGGCACAAACCTGCATACATTGATCGCAGAGGGAGAGCATGAAGGGATGCCGGCATGGAGCGCTGATCTCACCTCGGATCAAATTGACGCACTCGCGGGCTTCATCCTCTCACCACTTGGAAGCCGGTTGTTCGCGGATAACTGCGGAACGTGTCATCAGGTGGATCAATTGGTCGCAAGCAATCCGCTTGAGCTTAAACAAGCATTGGAAGAAGGTGATGGGTATTCCGGCCATGAGGGAATCGCCATCCCGGTTTGGTCCGACACCATGGCTCCAGAAGAGCGTACATCCCTGGTCAATTTCCTCATCGCACCAGACGGCCAACGGCTTTTTTCGGTTAACTGCTCGCCCTGTCATGGGCAGTCGGTCGGCTTCGCAGGAGATGAGAGCGATCTTCGTTCCTTAATCAGCCTGGGTGGATTACACTTGGCCATGCCGCCCTGGCAAGAGTCTATGAGCGATGTGGAGATCGATCTTTTGGCGAAGTACGTGGTCGCTCCCGCCGCGGTTCCGGAAGCTCTGCCTGAATACCAACAACTCTGTACCTCATGCCACGGTGATCGTGTTCCTAAGAGCGATGACTTCGATCAGGCTCGCGAGATCATCGCCGGAGGTGGATCCCACCAAACCATGCCGATCTGGGGGAATATTCTGACTCCTCAGCAACTGGATGCTTTAGTCGCATACACATTAAGTGCTGCTAATGGTACCCCGGCGGCGATCGGTCAAGGCCTGTACTCGCAATACTGCTCCGCATGCCATGGAGACTTCGGTGAAGGTGGGGTAAACCCCGCACTCTCGGGCGATATCATTGCCCCTATCAGCACCGCAGAATACCTCAAAACACGTGACAACCTGACATTGAGCTCCGTCATTTCGCAAGGCCAACCAAACTTCGGTATGTCTCCCTTTGGAAGCACTTTCGGCGGCCCACTGGACGAAGACGAGATCGACGCCATTGTGACCTTTATCCGCACTTGGGAGGACAATCCCCCTGTCGAACTCCCGCCGGAGATAAAAACCACCGCTGTGCCACTAAACGGCCCCGAAATCTATACATCTTTATGCGCCCAATGCCATGGCGAGGCTGGTGAGGGAGGTATTGGTCCATCGCTTCTTGACGAATCGCTTCAACAAACTTCTGACCGTGAGATTTTTGAAAGCATCAGCACAGGCCACCCGATCACATCGATGATCGCCTGGGGTGAGATCCTCACTTCAGATCAAATCACCCAGATTGTCCGACACATTCGGAATATTACATCTTCCGAGCAACCATCTCCTGATGGTGAGGTGTCCTTCTCCGCTGATGTGCTGTCGATCCTGGAATCAAAATGCAACATGTGCCATGGAGCGCTCGGGGGATGGGATGGTACAACCTATAGGTCGGTTATGGATTCTGGCGACAACGCCCCGGTAGTAATCCCGGGCGACCCTGAGGGGAGTCTGCTGGGCCAGAAGCTTCTGGGGGCACAAGCTCAGGGCACCGTTATGCCGCCTGGTGGGAAGATGGACGCCGCGGCTATTCAGATGATCCTGGATTGGATCGCTGCAGGCGCGCTGGATAATTAAAGAGCGAAAATCCCACTGACCGATCCTGCGCCCGAGGAATAGTCGCGACCAACCAAATCGAAGTATGCTCTCGAATCTAAGATCTTCCATTCACGTTAGGAGACACAGCCTCAGGGCCCGATTGGCCCTGGGCGTCGCTTTTCCAGTTATGTTGATGCTCATCGGCATGTCTGTGATCCACTATCTAAGAGAACTTCGTCTCATCGAAGAGCAGATGAGACAAACAGCGACACGGATTGGCGAGGTCACCTCGGGAAGCATCCGCCACATCATGGATGAGCCTGGTAAAGGTCACCTTAATCAAATTCTCGCCGATGTCAGCGAAACAAAAGACATCAACCAGATATTGCTGATCGATCTCGACGGTCGTATAGCTATTGATACCACTGGTTTATCCATAGGCGAGCGCCGAGCAAAGACCGATTCGGGTTGTATCGAATGCCACAGTGTCCCCGAAAATCTCGCTGCCCGTTCCATCATCCTTGCCTCTCCGCCGCAAACACTCCGCATCGCTTCACCTATTTGGAACGAGCCTGAGTGTCATGCTTGCCACGATCCCTCAAGCGAGCATCTGGGAGTCTTGCTTCTAGATATGTCCTTGCTGGAAGCCCGGGGGAACATCCAGGATGATCTGAAAATCGAAATTGCCATCTCTGTATTATTCACTATTCTCGTCACCGCGGCAGTTTACCTGCTCGTCGATGTTCTCGTCGTACGCAGGATTAAAGGCTTCAAAGACCCCTTAGAGGCTTTCGCAAGCGGTGTGTTCGCTGAACGTTTAATAGTCCCGTCACCTCCACGGGACGAACTTGATGCACTTGCTGCTTCCGTCAATCAAATGGCTATCGAACTTGAGCAGCACCTTGAAGAGCGAGAACAGCAGCAGTTACTTCGTTACCGTGCTATCGTCGATGAGCGCGAGCGGATTGCGCGCGAAATTCACGACGGAGTCGCCCAGTTGATGGGTTATGTCAACACTAAATCCAGCGCCATTCACCTTTTACTCCGTGACCAAAAATACGGCGAAGCCCTTGACCAACTGGAACAGCTCTCTCACTCTTCTCAAGATGCGCTTCACGAGCTGCGTATCTCCATCCTCGGTCTGCGCATGAGCGATCCCCACGAAGATGGTTTCTTTAACTCACTTGAGAGCTTCACGGATCAATTCAGTGAACTGACAGAAATTAGTGTTGACTTGAGACTTTCTCCCAGCGATCAATTTCCATCGCTAAGCCCAGAGATCGAACTTCATATCCTGCGGATAATTCAGGAAGCGCTCATTAACGTCCAGAAGCACGCGCACGTTGAGCAGGCCTGGGTCCATCTCTCCGTAAACGCTCAAGTCCTGGAGATTACCATTGGCGATGACGGGCGGGGTTTCGACATAGAAAACCCGTCCGATGACGGCCAGCCTCATTTCGGGCTCGCGATTATGCGAGAGCGCGCCGAGGGTATTGGTGCTACATTCTTTCTGGGTACGGAGCCCGGCTCGGGAACCCGTGTGACTGTACGCCTTCCCCTGGAGGACCGATGACTATGCGCGTTTTGGTCGCAGATGACCACTCTCTCTTCCGTGACGGGTTAGTCAGCCTGCTCGAGGCGGCCGGGTATGAAATCGCCGCCCAGGTAGGAAATGGTCAGGAGGCTCTGATTCAGGCTGAACTAACCAAGCCTGACCTCATTTTGCTCGATCTCTCCATGCCACTATTGAACGGACATGAGGCACTGCCCCAGTTACTAGAAATCGTTCCTGACGCTAAGATCGTGATCCTGACCGTATCCGAGGAAGATGACGATCTTCTCAAGGTTATCCAGGCTGGTGCTCACGGCTACCTGGTAAAGAACCTGAACGCCGAAGACTTTCTTGAACTGCTTAGCGGCCTTGAGCGCGGAGAAGCCGCCGTCACCCGCCGCACTGCTGCTCGCCTGATGGCCAAGCTCGCCGAAAATCGATTGCCCGTGAAAACGTTAACCGAGGACTTGACCGCGCGCGAACTCGAGCTGCTTGAGCTTGTTGGCGAGGGCTTCTCCAACCGAGCTATCTCTGAGCGACTTACTATCAGCACCAACACCGTTAAATACCATCTAAAGAACATCTTCCAGAAGCTCGGAGCGCAAAACCGCGCCGAAGCTGTAGCCAATGCCATCAGAGCTGGTATCTTATCCTCCTCACAGAAAGAGAACCCTACGCCCTAACCCTGTCGCTGATCTGTAAACTCCGTATTACTTTCCGCAGCTACTTCCACCTATCCGAACCCTGATGAGTCATGACAGATCTCCTTTAAACCTTCGCCGAAAAGCTTAACGGCACTGCCTATTCGGGTAGGTTGTGACAACCCTCACACCTACCCGAAGGTGGAAGATCCGATCACCAAATGGGTCTGGTCGCCTCTCTCACTATCTCTTAATGTTGTAACGTACCCAATCTGTGAGGTGGACATGCCAAAGGTTCGGGTGGTTGTTCTATCCAGCCACTCACTGTACGGCGAAGGTGTACTTGCACGCTTGAAGGCTTATCAGAACGCGCTCGAGTTGCACGTTGTGGATGCAGATCAAACGGACGCACTGGATCAGATTATCGCCATCCAACCGACTGCGGTCATCGTGGATGCAAGCGACAAGGATACCAACGCACACTGTCCACTCGGGAGGCTCCTAAGAGACCTTCCAGGCGTGCGTATCATCCGCCTCGATCTCATTAAGAAGGGTTTCCAGTTGGTGACCAGTGAACAGCACGAAGCAACAGAAGTGCAGGATCTGCTCGCCATTCTTAAATCAGGAACTGAGGTCAATAAGGGTTGAATCTCTTGTGCTCCGGAATGTAGTTCGAACGCACAAGAGCTATTCCCCGACCGCCTCGAAAGGAGGAAGCTACCGGGAAATAGAATTATCGCAGTATTAAACACGTAGAAGACAAACTTTAAGAGGAGAATGTAAACAATGCATTCAAAAAAACTAGTATCAATTGCCCTGCTAGGCTTGCTGGCGATAGTGCTGGCAGCCTGTGCAGGTGCAGCCGGAGACACAGGCCCTGCTGGCGCCGCTGGCGCCGCTGGCCCTGCTGGCCCAACAGGTCCTGCCGGTGCAGCACCTAGTGCAGCCGATCTGTCCTGCATAGAGTGCCATAATGACACGACCTTGATCGCTGGCAAGGCGGCTGCGTGGGCCGAGTCCACGCATGGAACTGGTGAAGCGTATGTGCGTGGAGGTAGCGCCAGTTGTGCTGGCTGTCACTCCGGTGGAGCATTCAGCGCCATGGTCGCTGCGGGGTTAAACCCAAGCGAGGTTGAGGCTGGAGATCCGGACCCAACCCGCCAGGACTGCCGCGCCTGCCACGAGATTCACACCACCTTCACCGGTGATGACTGGGCCCTTGAGACCACGGACCCGGTTACGCTCTATGCCTTCGAAGGCCAGGTCTTTGACGGCGGTGAAGGGAACCTGTGCGTCAATTGCCACCAGCCACGTCGAGCGATTGCAGAAGCGGTCGACGGCATGATCGAAATCACCAGCTCGCACTGGGGTCCGCACCATGGACCGCAGAGCACAATGCTGCTCGGCCTTGGCGGAGCTGGCGTTGAAGGCAGAGCCAGCGCACATGCTTTAATGGTGGAAGACACCTGCGTTAGCTGCCACCTGGGCGAAGGCGATAACCACACCTTCGAACCAGATGAGGCTGCGTGCGAGGGCTGCCACGCTGACCTCGAAGATTTCGATTATAACGGTGTGCAGACCGATGTTGAAGCGCTTATCGCCGAACTCGGTGAGAAACTCGAAGCCGCCGGCTTGCTGCATGATGGGCATCCGAACCCCGGGACTTATCCCGAGGCTCAGGCCCAGGCCGCGTGGAACTGGATTTACATCGCCCTCGAGGATGGTAGCAATGGCGTTCACAATTCAGCTTTCACCATAGCCATGCTCGAAGCGGGATTGGCCGCGTTTGAATAGTCTGTACGAATCTACACCTTGTTAGAAAATCGGGGTCGCCTAAATGGCGGCCCCGATATCACAGGTGTTGGCGCAGAAGTTACATGCATGAGTTTCCACAAATCGCTGTCGGGGTTGAGAACATTGGCGATATATTTCGTTTCGCCACTTCGTAAATACCCCTGGAGCTTCCAGGAATCAACAACCTGGCGGCCATCTCACATCCGGCGGAGAGTCAAAGACCGTAACATCCCCCCATCATTGCTCCGACCTTGTCCAAGGGGCCATCAAGCAAATCAATTTAATGCTGTTATTCACTCGCCAAAGGAGGAATAACCATGATCTCGCCTGAGTTGCTGCGGAGCTTTCCACATTTTTCAGGTGTATCGTACGAATGCCTTAAAGATATTGCGATGATAAGCCGGGAGAGAACGTTTGATTCCGGGGAGACCTTGTTTAATGAGGGTAACGTAGCAACCCACCTTTGTTTGTTACTCTCAGGCGAGGTTTCGATCGTCTACCGTTTGGGAGACAATCGGGAGGTGGTAGCCGATAATCTGATCAAGGGGGATGCATTTGGGTGGTCCGCGATCCTGGAGCCTCATCAACTGACCGCAAGCTGTCGGGGTGCTAAAAGCGGGAAATTCATCGCCATAGAAGCTGAGAGGTTGCGACAAATATGTGCTGAGGACTATGCCTGCGGATATCATATTGTCCGGGGAGTATCAAAGGCTCTGCGGGATCGATTAAGCGCCTTGCGAGTTCAGATCGCCGCCGGACAATAGGCAAAGTTTATTCTTCTCGCACACATATCGACTATGGCAACAATTGGTATCGTTTTTTCGAATGGGATCCTTTGTGTATTCGCCTGCGAACAGACACAACGCGCGCAACCTATCAACCGTGGACACACCTCGCATCTATTCGGTCACTTCGAAAAAGGGCTTCCATTCACAGCGAGGGACTTCGAAAAGTATTCATATTAAAAACAAAACAGCCTATAGCAGTTGATTTCGTGGATGGGGTATTCAACCTTTGTTCATTGGTGTTGCCATTGAGAGAAAATGGCATCCCCGTTGCGTAATATAGACCAACGCTAAGGACCCAGGCAGGCAATTAAAACTCTTCCGCTCGCTGGCCTCGTAGTCAGCATGACTCGACCTTATGGGGTGCTTTTACCGGAGCCGTGATGAATCATTCAGGCCGGGCTAAATGCCCGGCCTGAGTTTCCTTTACTTGAAGAATTCTTGGAAATTAACGGCTTATCGTTGCAATTGAAGCGCTCAATCCGCCCCGACGCCGGCCTCCACAATTCGTGGCTCTGACATCGCATTGGGTGCAGCGAAGTGATCGACCACGCCCAAGTAGCGCACGCCTATCGTGAAAGCCATCAGGCCATAGGCCACCACGCCTGCGCCGGCAAGAAACTCGATCAGTGAAGGCGTGTAGCGGGTGAAGAGTGTGTGGATAGAGTGAGGAAGGTAAGTCATGACCACTAATTGCCCGGCCAAGTTGGTGTCCCAGCGATAAGCGGCCACGCCGCCGACCACAAGCGCCAGCGCGACCATACGTGCTGCTGGATGGCGGCGTGTTTGCTCATAAAGCAAGAGCACAATGGGAACCACTGCGCCCAGGATGATCTCCCCGACCCAGAAATTGAAGGCCAGCGGCCCCTGTGTTAATAAACCCAACCCCTCCGTGCGCCCAGGCTCATACGTGTAGGTCATGGAGAAGGCATCCCAAAACCGGAAGTATAGGTACCCCAGCATGATCCAACCGACGACGAAAGCCAGCCGCTCGATCAGTTCATCCTTTACTTTGGCTCGATTGCTCAACCGAGCCGACAGCATTGAAGCCAGGGCCGTTAAGGAGATCCCCCCGGCAGCTGCCGAGATGATGAAAAGGATCGACAATCCAGGCCGGTACCACAGCGGTCGCGCTTTCAGAACGCCGTAGGTCGCGCCTAACGAAGATTGGTGCAGCAAAGAAAGAAACAACCCGGCGATGGCCAGATACGGTGCGAAATGGTGAAGCGATTCTAAGCGACCCGCCAGTTTCGGCCAGCGTCGTTGCAGAATATCTGCCTTCCCGAGGATAGGTGCCGCTTCGAGCACAAGCACAAACATATAGAGGCCGACACACATCGTCACTTCCCAAAGAACCGAATGAGTGTTCCAGTAAACAAAGGCATGCCAGAAGCGGTCCGGCCGGCCGATATCCAGAAGCAGCATCAACATCGCCATGCTATAGCCAATGAGGCCGATGAAGGTGGCTGTGCGGGCCAGGGGTTCATACTGTTTCAACCCTACCAGGTAAACTATGGCGCAGAGGGTGAACGCGCCCGCACTGAGGGCGATGGCCGTGAGGTCGATAGTAATCCACAAACCCCAAGGCACGATATCGCTCAGGTTCGTGAGTACAAGCCCTTTAGCGAAAACCATCACACCGGCGACAGCCCCGGCGGCCATCAAACCACTGAGAGCCAGCATCCACATATGGATCGGCTTGGGACGAAATCCGATTCGTAAACGAGTCATACTGACGCCTCCGTCCTGCGCGGCGCCAGGTAATAAACGCGCGGCCCTGTCCCAAGATCGTCCCGAAGTTGACAATACGGGTTATTAGACAGCAATTGGCTGACGACCGAATCGGGGTTGTTCAAATCGCCAAAGCTGCGAGCGCCTACTGGACAAGCTGCCACACAGGCCGGGGTTGCTTCCCGATCCACACCCGGTGTAAGGCCGACTTTCAAGCCCCGGTCGATGCGATGAAAGCAGAAGGAACATTTTTCAACTACCCCGCGTGGTCTACGCTGGACTTCCGGATACCCCCATTCCGGAACCGCCGGGTTGGGCCCCGTGAAAGCCTCCCAGTTGAAGGCTCGTGCGAAGTAAGGGCAGGCTACTTCACAATACCGACAGCCAATGCATCGGTCGTAATCCATCATCACGATGCCGTCCGCTCGCTGGTAGCTCGCACCCACCGGGCACACTTCCGCACATGGGGGTTGTTCACAATGCATGCAGGGCCGCGAGATATAGGTCGGCTCACCCCCCTCATTGTAGTTTTCAATAATAACCACGTTCCAGGAGATCTCCGGAGACACATCGTTGTGAGCTTGACAGGCTAAACTACAATACTCACATCCCGTGCATTTCGCCTGGTCGATCACCATTGCCCAACTGTGCGGACTCTCGCCCTCTGGACCTGAGGCTGACGCCTTTTGTGCCCAACGCAATCCGGCAACCGCAGCCGCCCCGGCGGCAGTCATTCTGATCATGCCTCGCCGATTTATATTCTCTTCGGCCATGGCTTTACTCCTCATCCTTTCTAATGCGTTCATACCAGCGCTCTAGCCATGGTGCGAGGATCATCCCGCTCGCCATCCCGACAATACCCGAAAGCATGGCAAAACCCACCGGACTGATCGGGCTTGGCTCGGCCCTGAGGGTAACAATCTCCACACCGGCTACCGGCTCTAGCTCTGGCGTTGAAAAAGGCTCGGGGTGAACCTCCACCGGATCGTGCATTTGATAGACATGGCATTCGTTGCAGGTGCTCAGCTTGACTCCGAAACTGTGATCGCGAACAGCATGACCCTCGCCCGCCTCTGCCAAAGTCGGACCCAGGTGGCAATCGGCGCAAGTCAATCCTTCAGCCGCATGCTCTGAATGCCCAAAGCTTGAAGCCCTTGTGCGATGGCATGTCGAACACAACACGGAGGCGTCATAAGCTTTCAAGCCTGTCGCATGCGGGTCATGGCAACCAATGCAATTAAGTTCCTCGCCCCGATGGCCCGAGACCTGCCATTCGAAGTAGGTCTCTGTGTGACACGTCCCACAGAAAGCTGCCGATCGGTCTGTGGGCATAGGCTCCGTGGGGTGGTCAATGGCTTGTGATTCGTGGCACGACTCACACCCGACTCCATCCTCCGCCCACGTACCCGTTTTGGGATCATAACCTGTGGTATGACAGTTCAGGCAGGTTTTATCTTCTCCGCCCGCCCGCCAAGCCTCCAAAAATATCGGGTCTGTTGATGCTTGCCCATGAGCGCCATCCACCCAGGCTTGCTGGAAGGCGGGGTGACAAACGGCGCAGTCAACATCACCGCTGCCACTCTGCGCTTGCACCGGCGTCTGTACAAAGGCGAAGCTAACCAGCGCAAGCGGGAGGGCGAATACCATCCCCAGGAACAATCTTCGCAACCATCGGATCATCTTCATCTCTCCTTTATCGCCCATCAGGCAGGAATGCCGGCTGGCACACTTTTGAAAACCGGGCAATCGAGACATTTCTGGCTAAGGTCTCCAGACCCATCACGAAATACCTGCCAACAGGGTTGATTGTTTTTGAGAAACGCGGGGCATTTTTCATGATTCCCTTGTGGACACTTGTGAGTCTTCCAGCAACGAATCTGTGAAAACATACTTATATGAGCGATCTCTGACTGGACGGCTTGCTCGGCTTCTTGCTGCCATCTCTGGTCAAGTCGTCGTAATGCATATACCAGAATCGCCGTCACAACGACGGGGATTCCTATCCGAAGCAGAAGCCCAGCAATTACCAAGAGCATGACTATGAGCTCATCCATAGCTAGACCTTACTGAGAAGGTTTCCGCCGGCGCTCGATCATTGTCCCGAAAGACAACAGAATTGAAATAGGCATCACGATTCGCAGCAGGACAAGGACGAGAACTACCAGTTCACCGTTCATTGGTTTCACTCCTTCGAGAGTATCTCCACTCCCACGATAAGGGTTACCCGCGCAAAGGTAAATCCGGTGCCTACCCGATTTTTTGCCTATGGCAAATGCCCCAGCAGACCTTCGTGGAACTGGTGCAGACACCCCATTCCCTACTATTAAGATAGTTAGGCTGTGGGGTGTGTAACCCAAACGGGAAACAAAAAAACACCGCTGGAAAGCGCGGTGTTTTACGCATAGAGATTAATTTGCCTTCAGGCTTGGATGATGCCCTTGCGAATGGCGTACTTTACGAGTTCGGTGCGGGAATGCATGCCAAGCTTACGCATGATGTTTTCACGATGCCGGGCGACGGTCTTGGGACTAATTCCCAGCGTCTCGCCTATCTCAAGATTAGTTGCGCCATCTGCAAGGTGTGCCAACACCTCCTGCTCCCGGTCCGTCAGGCCATCCATTCCCCCTCCCATGTTAGCTTGCGACTCCTGGGTAAGATAATCTTTGACCAGGAGCTTGGCCATCGAAGGATAAAGATAGACCTCCCCCATCGCCGCGGTGCGAATCGCGGTCAGCAACTCCTCCGGCGCCGCTCGTTTGGGAACGTAGCCGCTTGCTCCGGCATCCAACATCTTGAAAAAATACTCCTCGTCCTCGTGGATGGTCAAGGCCACGACGGCAGTTCCCTCGCTCAACCGTTTCACCTCACTGGTTGCGTCAATCCCGGAGAGATCTGGTAAACCGATATCCATCACGATGACATCCGGTTTTAGGCGTTCCAAGGAAGCCAATGCTTCTTTCGCTAGCCCGAACTCACCAACGATTTCGACATCGGGCTCCCCTTCCAACAGCATGCGCAACCCCGAACGCACGACTTCGTGGTCATCCACCAGCATTAGACGGATCGTCATCATACTCCTCAGATAATTCTTGATAGGGAACGGTCACCCTGATGCGCGTCCCTTCACCCTCAGCCGATTCCAACCGAAACCGGCCATTGAATAAGGCTGCTCTCTCCTCCATGCCCGCGAGCCCCCAAGATGGCCTTGCTAAGTCCATCGAAAGTATTTGTGGATTAAACCCACAACCATCATCGCTGACATCCAATTGTACACCGTCAGTTTCGAATATGAGGCTGACTTCGACATTATCAGCGTTGGCATGTTTTACTACGTTTGTCAGCGCTTCTTGAGCGATGCGGAACAAGCCTGTTTTAACCGGCGTGGGCAGATCTCGGTCTTCCCCATCAACCTTAACACCGATCTTAAGCGGGACCCGTGTTTCGACCTCACCCGCATACCAACGCAAAGCGGAGGCTAAGCCGATGTCATCCAGATGTGAGGGTCGCAAGTCCGAGATTAAGCGCTGTAATTCAGTGAGGGAATGAGCCACCAGCCCCTCTAGCTGTCGCATATTTTTCGCCGCCTTATCCACGTCATCTCGCAATAGTGAGCTCACCCCGCGCAAGCCCAACCCGAGGGCCGTAAGCGCCTGACCTGTCTCATCGTGTAACTCTCTTCCGATTCGTTGGCGCTCCGCTTCTTGCGCCGCGACAACTCGTCCGAAGAGTTCCCCTCGCAAAGCCTCCCTGCGCTCTGCCTCCTGAAGTCGCTCCCTCTGTAACTCAGCGATGTGTCGCTTGGTTTCAACTTCAGAAGACCGTAGGAAGCGAATGACGAAGAATGCGCCGACGATGGCTATAACCGCACGCAGGAGTTGTATAGGGAAGCCAAAAAGCTCGAAAAAGAGTGCCTGATTGATAACATTCGATGGGGGGAGAGGACTCGCCCGTGTAAAAACCTGACCGATGACTCCATACCACGCAAAGGCCACCGCAGCCCAGAGGCTGTCGCGGCCGAATCTCGCCAACCCAGCTCTGCGGAATTCACGCTGTTGAGCGATCAACCCTGCAGAGGCGAGTATGGCGGAGGGGATCGCCAGGACGTAGCGTGTCCATACATCTGCTGCATCCCAGAGTTCGGAAACCACGCCGATCCTGCCCCGCAGCATCAGAATCCCGAAACCCCATACGGTAGCGAGACCCAGCGGGACCAGCAATCCAATGCGGTGTGTTCGTTCTGAACGTGAGAGGAGTGAAGCGCCGAAGGCCGCCAGCGAGAGAAAGGAAAGGGCAAGCAGCGCCAGACGCACACTTTCCCAGGCGAGCGGAGCGGCAGAGTAGCCTGGAAGCAAAGTTAGTATTCCAAACATCTCCAGCCACTCATGAGTGCCATGAAGCAGCCCAAATACCGCCAATGGCCGTAAAGCCCTGCGTAAGCGTTCGTCCGTGCCTCGCCCTGCTTCCAGCGTGATGGCCAGCCCCATGCTGAAAAAAGCCAGTCCATAAAAAAAGAAGATTATGGCAATGGTGGGGACATCCATAAGACGAAGTGCCTCCGCGGATAAGCTCGTACACAGTTTAACATTGCGGGACGATTGCGAAAAGTTTAAAAGGAACCATCTAAAAAGGATGGCTCCTTATGAAAACCGAGATTCCTAGGTGTTATGAACCATGGGTTTTTTCATTGGTGACGTAGCTGCGCGCCGCAGCGGCGACAATAATGATCCGACGCCCCGGCCTGCACCCCACAGAGATGGCAGTAAACCGGCGAGGCATCAACCTCTTCCTGGTATTTGGTCGTTGTCTTTCGCCGGCGCTTGCGTTTGCGCGGTTGTGAGGCTGGAGAATCCAGTTGTTTGAAACGCACGTACATGATCACACCTGCCGCAATCAAAACGAAGCCGACGCTGCCCAGAATGTAGGGCAGCATTTCTGAGAGATCCGGTGTTCCACCACGAACTTCGTCCGGTCTATCGATCTTGGGTTGCGCGTTGACCGTGAGTTCTGAGTCCTGTTTCTCGTATGCGAAGCTGAGTAGCGCTTGCGACGCAGCAGACAGCGATCCGTAAGTCGCACTTTGATATACCAACCCATCGGTCTGAACCCTGGCTACACCCCGGGGGGTCACCTGAATGCCGGCGGCACCCGAAGGTTGTTGGATCTCGTATTGAAATTCGCCAATGTCCACTCCCCCCGGCCATAAGAACGTGAAGCTGCGTTTGTCACCCTCAAACGTTAAATCGGCGTAAAATTCGATCCAGATCCCAGCACTTTCCGCCTCCATAACAATCGTCGCCCATTGCCCTTGCACCCGGCGCTGATAATCCGCCTCGAATAATTGATCTTGTGGGCCCGTGATTGCCACGGCGGTTGGTTCGCCATACTCCGTCGGCACCGGGATCTCCACATGCGCGGGCAGCTCCACCGCAGGGGATAACACACCACGTAGAATTACCAGTACGCCTGGCTGGTCAAACTCCGGCCACAACGCGATCTCCAAGCGCTCTAAGGGAGACGCGCTCCCGAGCTGGAGCGGCTCTGAAAACAGGATCGATGATGGTTTTATATAGCTGACCGTGATCTCCTGCGCGTCGCTCGCGGACCGCTCTCCAAAATCGATAGTTGTGAAAATGAGACCATCCTCGGCTTGTTCAACCTTCCCCTCAGGCGTTATCTTCACATCACTCGCGCCGACCGGATGCATGACCTCCACCGTCAAGTCTGCGATCTCAACCCCGCCCGGTATCAGGAAATCAAAGCTTCGATTCGCTTCTTGAACATCCAGGTCGGAGTAGAACTCGACCCACACACCGGTCGTAGGAGTCTCAACATCCAAGAACGTCTGCGCTCCATCTTGGACTAAACGCCATTCTACACTGTCATCCAATTGCCCATCGGGGTACCACGCCGCGACGGCGTGAGGAGCATCGACCGTATCCGGCAAAGGTACGCGGAGGATCGTCGACAAATCAGCTTCAGGTGATACGCGCGCCTCATACAACACGAGCACGCCAGGTCGATCGTACTCCGGCCAAAGCGAAATCTTCAAGCTCTCCAATCGCGCCGCGGACTGCGCAATTCCTTTAGAGGGCGAGAGCATCAGCAAAAGGAGCAGGATAAGGGGTACATTCAAGATTCTCTTCATGTTTTCCTCGGTGCATACGATAATACAATATCAGGTATACGACAACCGAATCCTCTGTTTCGACAACCCGGATTGCTTGGCGTGTCATCCCAGCAAACTGTTTCCCTCTAGAACGGGCCGGATTAAAATCGTTGCCGGCTGAGGGTAGGATGTGCACTGTCACATCTCAATTTCTTCGACACCGAGCAGACGTTGACCTACCTGCTGCCCGGCGGGCATTAAAATTCCCTCAGCCTCCCTTCACCGAATCCCGATCGATATCCACCAGAGACCGGTATAATAGCCACATGAACCCACCCCCTCTTCTCCCCGCCCCACTACTGAGCTAGATTTACTCTCATCGACCCTCAACCAAAGTTGAGATTCGACTAGAGCCATTCTGGCTCTTTTTTGATTCGGAAGGAGATTTCAAATGGATGAGTTAGAACGTCAGCAACAAGAGATCGAAACGATCAGCATACCGTTGGATCACAGCCCAGCGGCGGTCTACATCGCATCGCTAAGCACAGACGATTCCCGCTACGGAATGGTCTGGGTACTAAACGTTGCGGCTTCAATTCTTTCGAGTGGGCGATACGATTATCTTTCGCTCGACTGGACCAAGCTGAAGTATCAGCACATCGCCGCCTTGAGATCGAAATTGGCTTCGACGAACCCGACACCACGAAGAGGGAAGCCCTACGCCTTCAGTACGATCAATATGATCTTATCTGGAGTCAAAGGTGTCTGCCGTGAAGCGTGGAGGCTCGAGCTGATCCCCGATGCTGTATACCTGCGGATCAAGGCTGTAGACGGTCTCAAGGGAGAATCTCTCCCAGCCGGTCGAGCATTGACCGATGGTGAGATCAAATCCCTGTTTCAATCTTGTAATGGAAACGGTCGAGTCGCCGGTGTTCGAGACACAGCAATCTTCGCGGTCCTCCTAGGCGCTGGGCTCCGAAGGTCGGAACTCAGCAATCTCGAGATCAACGATTGGAATCGAGACGATCGCTTGATCGTTGTCCACCACGGAAAAGGTAGGCGCTCCAGGGAGATGCCGATCAGCACGAAGGTCAACCAGACAATCCAGAAGTGGGTTCTCCTTCGTGGCGAAGAACCCGGTCCACTTTTTACAACGATCCACGTGGGCGATTTGGTCTACATGAATCGGTTGAGACCGGAGGGCATCTACTCGATCTTGGAACGTCGTGCTCTAGAAGCCGATATCCAGAAAGTCTCCCCTCACGATCTACAAAGAACCTACATCACAAATCTTCTCGCTGCTGGAAACGATCTTGCGTCAGTTGCGAAACTCGCTGGCCACAAATCAGTAGAGACGACAGCGATATACGATCGTCGGGGTCTCGAATCACTGAGACAAGCTGCTGAATCGATCGATCTCCCCTGCTGACAAATCGAATGACCGAATACACGAGAGGACCTTCACCCGGTCCTCTTTTGTGTTGGGCTATTCGAGCCCAAACTCGGAAGGAGTGGGAAATGGAACCTCTAATCATCGAAGTCGATCTGGATCGAGAGAACCCGATCAAGGTCGAAGTCGGTACGAACGATGATGTCAGCTATCTGGACATCAGGTCGTACTGGCAGCCTAATCCGGGAGAGTTCGTACGGACCAAGAGAGGAGTACGCCTTGCGCTCCTCGAAGCGCCGATCATCGTTGATGCGATCCTGAAAGCTTTCAATCAAGTCACAGGCTCACATCTCATGGTCGTCGAGACTGTCGAGGAGGTGAAATGATGGATGAAGGTCTGGGCAGTTTGTTCGTTGTCATAGCCCGGGAGAGGCCAAGTATGGTCGCCCCGAGGGTTTTCGCGATTGAAATGACCCTTCGATTCAACGTCGATATCGACTCCTTGTGTACGTTGAAGCTTGAGACTTTCTTGAAGGAGCTTCTGGGCCAGATTGTAGGCGCAGACGTTTTGGAGATCGAAATCAGAGAGGTCGAGCGATGACCCCACTAATGGACGGTGAATCTGCTTTGATGAGACAAGGTAGGCGGCATATCGAACTCGAGACGCCGTACTATCCTGCGATCGTGGTCCCGATGGTCGACGAAGATGGCAACGCATTCGCCATCCTTGGTCGATGCAAGCAGGCCATCCATCAAGGTTTTTTAGACGGGCATTTCACCAGAGAAGAAGCTGACGATCTCAAACACGGCTTCCTTTCAGATGCGATGGACGGTGATTACGTCCACTTGCTCGCGACCGTGATGAAGTACTTCGACGTCGAGTGAGGCACGAAGGACAACTGAATAAGAGTTTCAAACAGGACGGTGGACTAGATGTCGACCGTCCAAGTGTGCAACTCTTGCACAAAGGAGGGATGAGGCGGCGGGCGTCCGGAAAGGATATGTCTATCCCGCCGCATAAACGTACCAATCTCATGGAAGGAGATATGTAATGTCTTTCTTGAAGAAGAAAGTGACAATCTTCGGTCGGGCGATCCCAGTGACGACGGCGATGTTGTTACTCACTGTTCTCACCGTCTTCGCTTGGGCCCTGTGGCTCGTAATCAATATGAGCTTCAGTGGAACAATCACGGTCAAAGATGCCCCGAGCGCACCCATGTATAGTGTCAGAGAACCAGTCATTTGTGAGGTGACCGGGGCAGGGATAGCAACACAGGTGTCCGAAGGTCCGGGCGGAGTCGTATGCAACTTCAGTGGCATCGACGAATCCTCGGTGGGATCGGTCGGGCTCGACCTCGGCTCGTCCGAGCCTACGGCCGACCTATGCGTCTCGAACCCAACAGTGGACCCAATCCCCGGATTGATCGTGTTTGCTAACGTTAGTGGCAATACGATCGCCCCGGACGGGATAGTCACAGTAGCGGCCGGCTTCACCGCCGACGGCGATCTGATGAGCCACGGAGGGGAGACTCTAGCTCCCTTTTCCGTTCATTGGAGCGTCGATCGAGTCGAGAATCACGGAGGCATCTGCCCGTAACGATTTCGGGTAAGTGACGACAATTGAATACGTACAACTCGGGGCCTGCACTCGCAAGTAGAGTGGAGGCCCCGGAACCAAAAAAATTTTGTGTTCTCATATCGCATGAACAGGGGTAAGACATCACAGAGAACTGCGTAGACCCCTATAGAAACGCGTTTTCCCACGTGATCTGCCGTACATGCCTATACATCTATACCCATTCTCCTACCTCGTAGCAGGCCTTATTCTAACAAGCTGTCGGGGAAACGATTCGCTGCCGTGACACGAAGAAGGATCAGTTGGAGCTTCCCGCCCGATCTTGCCGAAAAACGAGAAGCTCCAAAAGCAGGAGACCTCGATTCTCTCTTCAGAAGAATCGGCGAAAGCTCTCCTGGGATCCTCGGCACGAAGAAGAAATCTCAGGGAGCCGAGGACCGCAATTCCGCAGCAGAGGGGCACATGCGACGGCAGAATTATAGGGGACAAGTCTCCTACCTCTGCTTCTACCGCTCGACTCCCTGAGATCTCTTATCTCCTTCGAACACATTCGGGCCCGGTCACTTGAGTCTGGATGGCCGCAAGTGAGTCGGACCCGATTGTCGAGTGTTTGATTGACCGTAGCGCTAGCCTAGAAACAGTGGCTATCCAGAAACGGCCTACCATGAGTCTATTCGATCTGCCGTGATGGATCAATGTGCTGCTCCTGCTGCCTGGGGTGTTTCGGTAGGTCGGTCTTCCCCCACAGTCGGGGTCATCAATCTAGTCAGAATTTGGGGTACAGCGGGCGAATGCAGTTTTCACGAAGACAACAGTTTTTGACCACTCGTGTTGTACAATTGAATGGCTCGCCAATCAGAGCTGGCTACAAATAGGAGGGACAAATGAACCTAGAAAACTTATTTGACCACGCTGGTGCGTATGCTATTGGGTTCCTCGTCACATTTCTCGCTGGGTTCACCGTGCCATGTATCCTTGATCGTTCGACCGAGAAGAGCCCCGAGGGTGTTCCACCGGAAGCCATTGGCGGATTTACTCTTGGCATCCTCGAGCGTACTGCCGTCTATTTCACCCTAATGGTGGGGGCTCCGCAATTTATTGGGATCTGGCTCGTCTTCAAAGTTGCATCAAAATGGAAGGCTTGGGAAATAATTACGAAAATCGGCACGAAGACTGACGCGCAGATTCTGACCCTTGAAGTGCGGAGGTTATGGGGATCGCATCTCTACCAGAGATTCGTGCAAGGGACACTCCTGAACATCCTGTATGCAGGTTTAGGGATACTGATTGCCCAGATACTTGCTCGTTACTGCTGCCTTTAGTTCCAGAGGAGCCCGCCGATGACAACTGTTGAAAACCCTGTCGATCTTGTAGCCAGATGGATGGCCATTGGCAGCTTTGCCATTAGCGCAGTTGGCTTTCTCTATCTCGTCCTAAAAGATAGACGTAAGATTTCAGTCAAAGCCGAGAACGTAGACCGCTATTACGAGAAAAAGGACTTGAAGTCTGTTCTTTGTCTGACTGTAGTCAATACAGGTCATCGATCGATCAAGATCACCGGGTTTATGTTTGACTTCTCAAAAAGAAATTTTCTCATCTCGGGTGCGATCTACAAGGGGGAGAGTGACGGTCATTATCTTATGATCAACAGTGCGGCAGAATCAGATGATCTCCCCAAACTAATCAAAGACGGTGAATCGGTGAAGGTCTTTTTCGAATATGATCGGATCGGCCATTTCATGCTCAGCAGAGGCCCTGATGTTGAATTGGAAGCCATCTATGCCTTTGATGTAGAATACAGTAGGCATAAGGCGAAGGTGCCGAAGTACCTCAAGGATAAGATCAACTCGTTGCCTTTAGAATGGGCGGTGCCTGAACCGTAGGTGTAGGAGTGACGATTCAACTTGATGAGTACCAAGCAGTGAAAATCAGAAGAATTTTCTAAACGTGAGCACCAACGACCTGTAGCAAATCGACACCCCTTCAATAATCTGAGAACTCGTCACGGCCCCCATCTTCGAGCATCACGACCATCCTTTCTATCAGGTCGTCACTAGTGGTATCATCTCGACCCACACCCACTACCACCCCATCAGGGAAGCGGTCTAGATAAGCCTTCAACCTCTCGACCACATCACCGGTCTCCAGCTCGACGCCATCGATGGCTACCTCCCATACCCCCCGGTGGGACGTGAGCCCAAATAGTACCCCCTTATACAGGGCTGTTTCTACGTCGGCGTAGTGAGCACGATACAAGCGTTTGCCTTCTCTACTCACGACCGTGCCAGTAACCCCAGGTACCCCTTTCGTTGTGGTGATATCTAATCTCATCTCTGCTCCTCCTTTATCTGTGGAAGAAAGGATACCGATATAATCCGTATTAGAATGGGTCGCAATCATATCAAGGACATGTTTGCAATCATATCAAGGACATGTTTGCATTCATATCAAGGACATGTTTGCATTCATATCAAGGACAGATTTCCCACAGGTGCCCGGCACGCCGCTGGTGAGAGGCTCACGATACCAACGACGTGCCGGACATGACCCGTTCACGAAGAGAGGAGTCGGATCTAGGGTCGAACATGCGCGGCGGTTCTCCGATGAGGCCGCCGTTGATTAGCCCTTTCTCGTTCTCCTCTCTTCGCTTCGTCCTGCCCCTGTCGACCGCTCGCTCTGCGAGCGTTCAGTTGGCTTAGGGTCTACCCGAGCCCAGGGCGTTCGTCCTAGGGGGCATCCCCGCTGTCTGCTTCTGAACTCAGCTCTAAGCGGGGTCTAGAGGCGTCAAAACTCGCCTAAAATCCGCGATCTCCCAATACACCCACCATACCGCTCGTCTCAATCTCACCTCGAAATTGCGCATACGCCTACACTCGCAATCTCGGACAGTACTACGTACAACACGCCCACGCTCATACTCAGTACATCCTGATATTTCTTGACCGCGAAGCAGAACTCAGAACGTCACGACTACGCTTCGTTCTCCTTCGTCCCAACACATCTGAATGAAATCATCCCGACTCCAAATCACGCTCTCTCAAACCGTATACCCCTATACAAACCGTACAAAGGTAAAACCCTATACAAACTAATACAAACCGACTCAAACCGACTCAAACCAGGTAAAGGTTTGTATTGTTTGAGCG
This sequence comes from Anaerolineales bacterium, assembly GCA_034430795.1. GTDB lineage: Bacteria > Chloroflexota > Anaerolineae > Anaerolineales > E44-bin32 > E44-bin32. Next base: position 31,729 of record DAOUDJ010000062.1, read on the forward strand.
GTTTGGGTGGGGGTATACAGTCGAAATTCTCATCAAAACGACCTCATTCTCTCAACGAATACCACTTTTCGTTCTTGCTACCCTGGATTTGCTGTAGGACCATCCCAGCGAGTTGTAGCTCTGTCAGGATGTTATGAACGCTCCCGACATTCACTTCTACGTCGTCATCCCGGACGTTTTTCACTTCTCTGGCGATATCGGCGACCCTTCCTCTGCCGATATTCTCGAGAGCTGCTACGACCTCCTGTTTTCGTTTGGAGACCCTGCTAAAGTTGATCCCTGTCCCTTGCGACCAGCGGAACGTCGCCTTGTCTTGGATGATATCGAACGTCCGGGGTTCTAGGTCACGTCCGGTAACCAGCAGACGTTGGCTCATCATCTCTTTCGGGGCATAGAGACCCCAGATCGAATCCGATACGGCCCCTTTTGCTGTGGATCCAAGGAGATGAATGATCGCTTCGTAGGTGGAAAGCTCGGGACTGTCCTTCTTGTGGTGGTCGACCATCACGATATCGATGTTGAGTCTCTGCGCCATCTCTTGAAGAGCAGCCAGAGCAGGAGTCATGATGTTGACTCGATCTTGGTCTCCGTAGATTGCTCGGCTCAAGGTATCGATCCCCACGACCTCGTACTCGAATTTCTTGATCCATTCTTCGACGATAGACAGCCCGCCTCGATTGAGATAACCGATTTGATCAATAAACCCTTTTTGGACGATGATGTCCAGCGGGATATCAGGAGGGTGCCCTTGCTGTGTCTGTCGTCTCTTCATACGGACGAGATTGTCTTCGAGAGCAATGTAAAGGCATTTCTTCTGGATCGTCTTTAGTCCGAGAAAATCTTCACCGGAAGCGATGCACCGGAGGGCGTCGAGCAAGAGGTAAGATTTGCCTGTGCCGGACTTACCGCCGAAGAGTGTCAGACCCTCGACGAGAAGATCCTCGATGACGAATCTTGTCGGTGGTAGATCCATTTCGTGGAGTTCCTTCGTGGAGACGATCGCGACTGATCGAGCAGCGATGCTCAGCTGGAGAGCTAGTGCTTTGAGCTTATCGATCATCACTTCCTTATCTCGAACGTTCAACCACAAATCTCTCAGGTCGGACTCGCCACGAAATGGGTCAAGCTCGTCGTTCAAATCTATGAGATAGGCGTTCAAAGGGGACGCATCGATTTGAACTTTCATCCGGTATGCATTATCTGCTCCGGACTCGTCTGTATCGAAGCAGATTATGACGTCACGAGCTCCCCGTTCGTAGAGCCGATTTAGCTCAACAAGTCTGAGCTCTGTATTTGCTCCTTTGGTGATGCTGTACGCCTCGAAGCCGAGATGCCTGAGAACTCCGGTTGACGATTCGCCCTCGCCTAACCAGATTTGTTCTGGGAGATCGTCCCCCGGTAGCGGCCACAGAGATGGGGCGTTTGATTTCGCTGGCTCCCATCTGATATCGCTGGTCGATCCACCCCTAGGTCGGCACTTCACGACGTTGACGCCAGGCCAAGTGAATTCGATCCTATCGGCCCGTGCTCGAGCGCCCCATGATTCCCATTCGCTCCACGGGATGCCTGTGTATTTCTCCCACCATTTCGCAACAGCAGGGAGGTCGTTTGAAATCTCTTCTCCCGAGTCGTCCTTGTATGTGATTTTGACAGCACCCGTCTTTTTGTCCGGCTCCGATTCTGGCTCCGGTTCTGGGGGCCTGCCGTCATCTGATGGCGACTCCGCTTTGATGATCAGTTTTTTGGTTTCAGCCTTTTTCTTCTTCGTGATTACGGGACTCTTTTTAGGGAGCGTGCCCGGTTCGATTTCTCGGGCCGCAGCTTCGATATCATCATACTCACACCCAGCCTGACAATTCACGAGCGTCATCACTGGACTATCGACAGGTTTTATCTTCAGGGAATCGAGGGACATGTCCTCGTGGGCCGGGCATTCACCAGCGAATTGATCTCCTTCCTTGTGAAGAGTTGGGATCCTCTCTGACCACCACTCAAGCGGATGACTTTTCTTTCGTGATGGCTCTTTTCGAGGTCCGCCGATCGATTCCGGTCCTGTGATTTTGAAACTGGGACCAAGGCTGACCCTCTCATCTCGGCCGTTCGTCTCTCTAGTTTCTGTCATTATGAGCCTCTCTTTTCAATCAAACAGAATGCCTCTGATGTCTAAAATGATATCGTCTATCATTTGCGATTGGAGGTCGCTGTATCTACGACGGGCCGCAACCCGTAAGATACGAACGACCTCTCCCTCGCAATGGCTACAATCCTGTTTCGCGCTCTCAGCAATCGCGAACAGGTCGTCGAAGAGAACATCTTTCAGCTCACCGCCCCGAAATGGACCTGCACCAGCATCGAGACGATCCGCAAGATGATTCATAAATTTTGAGATCGACCCTTCTCCACCGTAGCTAAAGCCTTGGCGAGCCGCTTCTTTTCTGAGAGCGGGTTTGACATTCGGTTGAACTGCGAGAGAGAGAGTCACGTTCTCATCGGTCATAGACTTGTCCGATAGGCCTTGATACTTCGAACTCGAAACGCGAGAGTCTCAACAGATTGATATCGTTCACGAAATGCAGTAGCAATCACTAGAGGGACGGAGCCAAGGTCGCGTGCGAGGTCCTCGATCCCTTGTCGATATCCACAACGAAAGCCCGTAGCGAAAACGACTCTTGATTCCCCGGTCGTCTCTATACCGACTGCCGTCTCGTCTAAAAGTAGTATCACTCGTCCTTATCCTCCGCTTCGAGTTTTCTAACTCGACCTTCAACCTTGTCGGTGATTGACCCTGGAGGGAGGACATCCTGGGTAACAACTCTTAGATGCGGTCGGTTGTGCAGATCGTCATCTCGGAGCTGACGCGCTAGGTGCCCATCACCTCCACTGATGTAACCAATACCACATTCCAAATCGAGGGCAGAAAGCCCATCGTGTACGTCTAGACGGAACCGTTTTCTAATATCGATCTCATCGGAGGAGACGGTCATTCCTACTACGAACTTATCCGGGTCGGCTGAACCCTTCGGCTTCGACATCTTGACTCTCGTTAGTCCCTTCAAAATGCCCTCCGCAGCCGTTATATCTTTTTGGATCGATTTGACTTTGAGTTCGAGGGCTTGTCGTTCGGGACTACTCTCAGAGATGAGGTCATTCAACTCTCCAAGGGCACGAGAATACTGAACGTGATCTGAACCCGTTGCCCCGAGTTCGCTTTGGGCTGCCTGAATCGCCTCAAGGCCGAATTGTTCGATAGCGAAGCACGCCATCGAGTCATCGAGCCGTTGGGCTTCGACGTACATCGCAACAATTTTAGACGGAGATCCTTTGGCCGTCTCTTCGACCTTTTTCCTTACATCAGGACTGAGAGCTTGATACTCAGACCACTTATCCGACTCAGGTCGGTATGCTGAAAACTTAGAAAGTTGAAGGAGCAGCGTCTCAGCTTCGTCGTAGTTTTCCTTCAGCTCATCAAGAGCGTCAGTTCGAATTGACTTGACCGTAGATGTATACTCTGCTTTCGTTTTGATCCACGCTTCCTGTTTCGCGGCGAGTGGTAGCTCGGACCGATCAAGAATTGCTCGGCAGATCGAAACAAGATTGATGCGCTTCGCTTCCACCGACCGGATTTTCGCCCTTGCCTTCGTCGGCGGACTTTCGAGCTTCTCGTCGAATCGTTTCACATACCCCCTCAGATTTCTAATCGTTTTAGCCATCGTTTTCTCCTCCCGAAATCTCAGTCGAGAATCATCCGGTCGACATTCCGGTCGATCTCTTCGCGAATAAGCTCCCCAATGAGTGCAGCAACGTTTCCGCGGGGTCCAAGAATACTCCCTCTCGTTATCAGCTCCCGTTCTACCGCCATCGCACGAGCTAGAACCAGGTCCTCTTCTTCGATCGTAATCATCAGCTTTATTTTCGCCATTCGACTGCTCCTACTCTTCGTTCTCGAGCTACGATACATATTGATTAGAAGTATCTATATTGTACCAGAGATGCATCTTCAGATCAAGAGTGGGCCCTGACTGCTACACCGGTTTTCCCCGATGCAAATCGGCATAGCTATAGGAATACCCCTTCTATATAGAAGAACCGGAGAGATCGAAGAACAAACGGGGTCTCCACGCAGGTTTCGCTGTATAGAGCTCGTTTTTGCGAGTCTGTGCCGAAGACGCCAGAAATTTGGGGGTCAGTTGTCGGTTGATTTACCCTGACAGCTCCTATAGACTAAACATACCACTTTACATAACTACACCACCGCACCTTACCAACTCAGCCGCCACCCTCAGATTCTTCACTTCGATGAAGACAGGAAGGCCCGGGTATCGGAACCGAAAGCCACGAGTGGGCCAGTAGAATCGAAATCCACTACGAGCCAGAGATCGACCCGAAGCACCGAGAAGCGAAGAGAGTAGGGAGACAGTGAATACGAACGGGTGGGAACGCTGCACCGAGTGCTTCGATAGACGGGAATGCAGCTAGGCCATACGTGAGGTTCACTTTCGTAGACGGATGCGGAACGATTTGAGGAGCACTCGCCGCCTCCATCGGGATGATGGAGGAGCCGGAGATTCTATCTTCGGGGCGGCTAACGGGTAGTCCCGGGTGCCGATGAGATCGCTGCGATCACGGAATCGACTGAAACGGCAGAAGCCCAGTTCTCTGGGACACACCCTCCCAGCGCAGCAATACGACTCATCAGCAAGCAAGACGCGAAGGTAGCTGAACGGCGACCAAGATAAATCGATACCGTTGAGCGGGCGATCCCCGCTCTAAACCTGAACGCTGTAATAAGCGACAGAAACGTTCTCATCCCCTCCATCCGACTCCCTCCCCACCCTCGTGGTGGGGTTGGGAGCAGTACAAACGAGCATCGATCGATTGATGCTCGTTTTTGCTGTTCTCAATTCGGAAGGAGATGAGCAATGAATAAGTTTCGACGAACGCTCAACGAGTTTCGCGCAATAGCGAAGAAGAACGAGATCGCCGTCTATCAGGACATCGAGAAGAAAGGCGATCGGGTCTATCGATGGATTCGAATCAAAGATTTCTGGAACCATCGACCGGACCTGATGAGATCGATCGCGGAGGTCGCTCGAGAAGTTTTCGGGACCGAAGCCGTTCGACTCTATCATCCAAAGCAGGCGTACTCGAATTCGGAGTACGACGGCCTCGCAGTTTCAATCTCACTCCCACCCGGAGCCGTCAAAGCGTACAAGACGTGATCGAATTCAAACTCAGCTCACAATCGAGATTGTGGGCTGATCGGGATATTCGATCCCAATTCTCTCGGAAGGAGATGATGACGTGGCTAAGAGACGAGATAGAACTACAGCCGTTCTTGTGGACGATCAGCCCTTCGAGGTGCAGACGTGGTGGGATCCACTCTCCAGAAATTGGATCACCTACATTTTGGACATCGGGGGTAATCAAATCGGCGATGCTGTTTACGTCTACAGCGGGCCCGATAAAGTCCACAAAGACATCGTCGCAGATGCTGAAGCTCGTATCCGCTTGGTGCTCGAAGAAGATGAAATCAATGAAGAGCGATACGGGTTCGCAGTTTGCGATAGCCGGGATAGCAACACCGGCAGGTTCTAAAAGGAGCCAACGATGGCCAGCATAGAAGAACGGATTGTCGCCATGATCCAAGATGCTGTATCAGCTGATGTGCTCGAAACCGACCACACGTCGATGTTGTTTCGTGTGACGTTTCAAGATGGCTCCACTCGCAGAGGAGTTTTCTACCCGAAGGAGTGGCAGCTGATCGAAAAGCAGTCAGACGATTTCGAACTCGAAGATGAAGTAATCGATTCCGAAATCGACGACGACATCTTCTTGCCCGACGCAGCTAGTTGGGCAGGCGGCTTTCCAAACTAATCGAATACAACCTCTGCTTACGATTTCGATCGTCGGCAGAGAGGGATATTCGATCCCACAATCTCACGGAAGGAGATAGAACGATGGCTAAGAAATTGAAGATCAATTTCGCCAGCACGGTGGTCACAATTGAAGGTGCGAAGACCATCACCGAAGTCAGAGAGCCGTTATGGTTCCTGAAGGAACTCGTTGGCAGCGAGCCAGCCAGAGTGACGATCAAAGGACCGAAGTTTATTTTCGAGTCCAAAGAGAAGCTCTCGTTGGCGAAACCGCTCACCGTCATCAAGATGGGTTTGAAGTGGTTTTTGGTCTCGATCAAGGGCAAAGAAGTTTACGTTCAGCCGCAAGGCGAATTCGAACTGAAAGCCCACCTGCCCAAAGCGGCGTGACCATCAAACAGCACCTCCAACTGAATATAACTCGTGTACCGAGAACGCGGGATGCACCTTCTGGTGGATCCCGCTCCTGGGGACATGAATCAAGCTTGGACGCTACGCAGTATAATAGCCACATGAATCCACCCCCTCTTCTCCCCGCCCCACTCATCATCGAGAACCGGGAGAGCCTAAAAGAGATGACCGACAGGCTCGCACGCGAACCCCTTCTTGCTGTAGACACTGAATCCAACAGCCTCTATGCCTATCAGGAACAAGTTTGTCTGATCCAATTTTCCATCCCTGGCTCTGATTACCTTGTCGACCCTCTCGCGGTTCACGATCTAAGCTCGCTTGCGCCTCTTTTCTCAAATCCAAAGATTGAAAAAGTGCTGCATGGGGCTGAGTACGATGTTATGTGCCTCGCGCGTGACTTCAACTTTCAGATCGTCAACCTCTTTGAAACCCGTGTCGCCAGCCGGACGCTGGGATGGAAGCGCACTAGCCTGAGCGACCTTCTGGAGCAGGTCCTCTCCGTCAACATCGATAAGCGTTTCCAGCGAGCAAATTGGGGCAAGCGGCCTTTGTCGTCAGAGATGCTCGACTACGCTCGTCTTGACACTCATTACCTGCTCAAGTTGCGGGACCACCTTTATCAGCTATTGCGAAATAACGGCAGCCTGGCAGAAGCCCAAGAGTTATGCGAGCGAATGACCGCTCCACCCCTCCGAGAGAACGGATTCAACCCAGATGGTTTCTGGCGGATTGCCCACTCCCGCGAACTCTCCCACCGTAAAGCAGCCATCCTGCGAGAGCTTTACATATTGCGCGATCGTTACGCCCGACGACAGAATCGCCCACCGTTTAAAATCCTGGGCGACCAGAGTCTCCTGGCAATCGCCAGGAAAGGACCCCGAACCATCAAGGAGCTTAATGATCTGCCCGGATTGACGAACAATAAAATTCAACGTTTCGGTGTTGAAATCCTCGCCGCTATTGAGCAGGGCTTGAAGGCCCCGTTACCTCAGAAACCGCGCAACCGGGGGCTAGATGAAGCTGCCCGTACCCGCTACGAAGTCTTACGGGAATGGCGTAAAAACACAGCCAAAAAAAGAAAGCTCGAATCAGACCTTATCATGCCTCGAGATCTGCTCATCGAAATCGCCACACACACACCACGCGATCTGGCGGACTTGAGGAAGATTATGGACCCATTGGAATCGCGTTTCAAGAGGTATGGCGAGGAAATCCTTAAACTAATTCGCTAGACATAATCAAGAGGACCATCATGAACATCACCTTCCACGGCGCGGCCCAAACCGTCACCGGATCCCGTCATCTATTAAGCCTAAACGGCCATCAGCTTTTACTGGACTGCGGACTCTTTCAAGGTCGCCGCAAGGACACCTATTCTCGAAACTTAAATTTCCCCTTCGATGTAACCACTCTCGGCGCGGCAATTCTCTCCCACGCACATATCGACCATTCGGGCAACTTGCCCAATCTGGTCAAGCAGGGCTACCCTGGCTCCATTAATGCGACAGCCGCTACAGCACATCTCGCGAGGGTGATGTTGCGCGATTCTGGGCACATCCAAGAGTCCGATGTCAAATTTGTGAATAAAAGGCGTGCCAAGCGCGGCGAACCGCCGATCGAACCGCTTTACACAATGGCTGATGCCGCCATCGCTACGGAACAGCTCGTTCAGCGCGACTACGACGCACAATTTGAAACCATTCCTGGCGCGATCGCCACATTAGTCGAAGCCGGGCACATCCTCGGGTCAGCGGGCGTGATCCTGGATCTCGAAGAGAAAGGTCGCAAGGTGCGCCTGATGTTCTCCGGTGATATCGGTCGCGCTGACCTACCGATTGTACGCGATCCAGTTCTGCCTAAAGATGTCGACTACCTCATCATGGAATCGACCTATGGCAACCGCACGCATGACAGCTCAGGGCAGGCATACGATGAACTTCAAGCTGTTCTGAGTCGCACAATCGAGCGTGGCGGGAAAATCATCATTCCATCTTTTGCCGTCGGCCGCACACAGGCGCTTGTTTATTACCTGCACCAGATGATCGATCGCCACGAGATCCCCCGCATTAAGGTTTTCGTCGACAGCCCCCTGGCCGTGAATGTCACTGACATTTTTCGAGATCATCCCGAGTGTTTCGACGAAGAGGCGACTAAATTCATGCTCGCTGACCCGCATGGTTCGGCTCTCGGATTCGACCTATTAACCTATACGCGGTCCGTCGAGGAGAGCAAGGCCATCAACTTCATCGACGATCCGGTGATCATCATCTCGGCTTCAGGCATGGCCGAGACTGGTCGTATCCTGCATCACCTGCGCAATAACATCGAAGATGAGCGCAATACAATCCTGATTACCTCCTGGATGGCTCCGCACACGCTCGGTCGACGGCTTACAGAGGGCAAGAAGCGGATTAAGATCTTCGGCGAAGAACACAAAGTGAAGGCAGAGGTTGCCTCTATCAACGGGCTCTCGGCCCACGCCGACCAGCCTCATTTAATCGAATATGCCCTCGCCTCGAAGAACACACTTAAAGGTATATTCCTGGTCCATGGGGAAGAAGGTCCCGCTCTAGCGCTCATTGAAAAACTCAAGCAGGCCGGCTTGAATGATGTTCACTACCCCGAGTTGGGGGAAAGTGTGGATATCTGACGCCCCGCGCGCTATAATGTCGGCACCCCGTGGAGAGGTGCCGGAGTGGTTGAACGGGGCGGTCTCGAAAACCGTTGTGGTCCTTTGGGCCACCGTGGGTTCGAATCCCACCCTCTCCGCCAGAAAAGGGCGTCCCATTTTTCGGACGCCCTTTATGCTTCATCTATGACCCCCTACGAAGAACTTCCCAGCCTTAAAAGGGGGTGGAGTGAACAGCCCTGGTTCCTTATACGTTTATCTCCCTCGAACCTGGCTGTTCACGATGGTTTGAACGTGAATTGAAAGCGGTGTTATTAGCCAACGGAGTCAATGAAGCGGCGATACTGGCGCCGGTATTGTGCGAAAGCCCACCTCCCCTTCGCTGTAAGCTTCACAGAAGTATTGGGGATTTTCCCTTTATACCCTTTGGTGATTTCGACATACTCTACCTCTTCCAGCGCCGAGAGGTTCTTCGATAGTGTTCCTTTATTAATTTCGGTTGCGTTGAGCAGGAAGGTAAAGTCGGCGCTCTCGCATCCAGCCAGGACGGCAATTATCGCCAGGCGGACCGGTTGGTGGATCATGCGATCGAACTTTGACGGCAGCGTGAAGTCAGTCATGGTTCGCCTCGGCCATACTCAGTCGGGTTCTCCGCAGCGCAGATAGGCCGGATATCAGCAAAACCGTTGTCCATATCGCACCTAATCCAAGCCAGCTCTCTGACCACGTCAGAGGGATGAAGAAGAGGACACCTGAGAGCAATCCACCAACAATGCCAACGGGGAGATATCGATTCAGCCGAATAGAACGGCCCATTCCCAGGTATATTATCCCGGTCGCCACACCGGAGGCGGCGACGAGCAATCGCAGTATAGCTTGATCATCGCTGCCACCTCGCAACAACGCCCAGAGGCCGAATATCATCAGGATCAGAAAAACGGCGGCGCTGAGAACGGTCACCCATTTATCCACTTGCACGGGCAGCGGCACGATTTCACCGCGATCTTTCCAGAAGTATTCCCTCCTCACTCGCGCGATCAACCTGCGGCTACCAAAGGCCCCAAGTATGAAACAGCCAAAGATGCCAGCAAGTGCTACGAGGGTGATTTCGCGTTGGAGAATTAGAGCCTTGGTGAACCGGGTGAGCCCAGCGGTGGAGAAGAAGAAAGCCGCACCCAAACTCATGACCAGGAATAGGGCGCTGACCTGCAAGTCGGTGAGCCCATCCTCAAAATCGAACCGGCGGGTCTGTCGAGTCAATCCCTCAAAATCGAGCTTTTTGTCCATCGTCTATGCCTTTTTATGTTTGATTGTGGTTAACTTATCATAACTAGTTTCCCTTGTCAACTTGTTTACTTATAGAAACCTTAAGTGCGCCGCATGGACCCTAAATAGAGTGTTTTACCCCGGCACCCTCATTCCTGATGATGCCCTATTGTGAATACGAACCCATCTACAAAACAATCCGCGGAAATGGGAAAATGACGTATATTTCTGCTGAATCAGTGGCATTATCCACATGTAGAGACGTTGCAGGCAACGTCTCTACCATCGCCAGTAAGGCCCTTAATTTCCTCTCGTAAAGGGTCCTTAGGTGTGATTATTAGATCTTTCAAATCATCCATCGCACGTTGGGCGCGTATGAACGGTTATCCCAACTTCGCCTGGCATCATCATTTCTATAACCACGTCATCAGGAATGATGAGGAGGCGAGACGTGACCGAGAAAAACGGACTTTACCTTCTCACAATCACCTGATAAACGCGAAAATGGGGCGACCTGGTAGATCGCCCCAACAATATTGATACCGACGGCGGCTTACTTTCGGATTTCGATCGCCTCCAACTGCTCCAAGGACTGTTTCACAACATCAAAACCGCCCTGCCAGAAGGCTTCCGCACGCATGTCGATCCCCGCGTTCGTGAGGATCTCTTCGGGGGAGGCTGATCCACCCGCCGTTAAAATGTCGATGTAGCGCGGAATGAAGCTCTCGCCCTCTTCTTTGTATTGCTTGTAGAGAGAAAGCACCAGGAGCTGGCCGAAGGTATACGCGTACACATAGAACGGTGCGAAGTAGAAATGCGGAATCGCCAGCCATTCAAAACGGAAGTCCTCACTCAGGTCCAGCGAATCTCCAAATTGGTCTTTTAGATTGTCGAGGTAGAGTCCAGAGAGATCATCCACCGCGGCGCCCTCATGCACCCGTTCATGCGCCTGGCGTTCAAACAATGCGAAGTAGGCTTGACGCATGATCGTGGCATAGGCATCATCCATCTGCCCGAAGAGAATGTCGCGCCGCACATCGGGGTCCTTCTCGGTCTCCAATAGATGATCGACCAGCAGCATCTCGGCGAAGGTGGAGGCTGTCTCCGCCAATGGCAGCGAAGAATGCTGCGTCAGCTTGGTGTGGTGCGCCGCCAACATCGAGTGAACCGCATGTCCGAATTCGTGCGCCATCGTAGCCACATTGCGCGGCGTCCCATTGTACGACTGGAGCACCCAGGGTGTCAGATCCGGTGTGACCGTTGAGCAGAAAGCGCCGGAGCGCTTGCCCTTGCGCACCTCACTGTCGACATGATCCTGGTCAAAAACACGCTGCACCAGTTCGGCCATGCGCGGGTCAAACTGCCGGAAACTTTCGAGCACCATCGTCACTGCGTCATTGTATGGGTACGTCTTCTCAGACTGCGCCACGGGGGCGTAGATATCGTAGCGGCGCAGGCGGTCCACGCCCAGCCAGCCAGCCTTCAATTGGAAAAAGCGATGAAACAGCGGCGCGTTCTTTCGACAGACCCCGAGAAGAGTATCCACCACGTCATCGGGGATGTCGTTTGCCAGGTTGCGGATAGCAATCGGCGCAGAATACCCGCGCAGGTCCACACCCTCGCTGCGCCAATCGCGCAGAATGGATTGGTAGATTTGCCCCAGGATGGGCCCATCCCCGTCATATACGCGGTACAGTTCCTTGTAAGCTGCTTCCCGCAGAGCCGGATCTTGATCGCGGTAGTAAACCTGGAGTTCCTCCCGCGAGAGCTCCTTCTCCTCGCCATCCAATTCAAGTTGAAAGCTATAGCGGTTGGTGATGGTGCTGTACAGGGTCACCAAGGCGTGAGTGCCGTTGACATCCTTGAGGTTGATGATCTTCTCTTCGGGCTCAGAGAGCGTGTAGGGCTTCTGCAAACGGAGGGCTTCCAGCCAATAACGGTAGTCGCCCGAAGCCCCCAGCAACCTTGCCGCCACTTTGTCATCCAAGTTTTTCCACCACAGATTAAAGAACATGATGCGGTTATCGATCTGAGCGCCGAGCTGCTGCATCTGCGCCATGAAGGCCTGGACTCTCTGATCCTGTGTGTCCTCTGATAACCTCAGGGAAGCGAATGCGCCCACTCTGGAAATCTGGCGGATGATCCCTTCGTAATTCTGAAGAGTGCCAACGAATTTTTTCTCCGAGATATCTACAGTGAGCTGCTCTCTTTGCTTCTCAAAATCTACAACTGAAGCTTCGAGTTTCTCAAACGCTTGCTCGATCTCGGTGGTGCCGAGACCAGGGAATAGCTCATCAAGACTCCAACCTTTTTGTTCGTATTTCGCGGCGGGCATATTTCGCTCCTGACTAGATTGAGAAATCATAACTACTTATGGATACCATTCTGAACAACATCGGGGAGACAAGAAACTCGGTTATGCCTCATAGATCCCGTTTGGGCGAGATTCTTCATCACTCGTCTCCTGAGAATGACCTTACAGCGAGGAGCTTGAGTATTTACAAGAGCTCTTTGAGAGATATTTAAGATTAATTTGAAATCTTCCCGCCCAGTGTCTCAAACGTTAAAGCGTATATAGATCACGTCCCCATCGGAGACAACGGAATCTTTTCCTTCGAGGCGAAGTTTGCCTTGAGCGCGCGCCTCCGTCAATCCGCCCAGAGAAACCAGCACTTCCCAATTAATCACCTCGGCGCGAATGAATCCGCGGGCCATGTCAGAATGGACTGTCTCGGCGGCGTCCAGGCAGGTTCCCCCACGCGACAGCGTCCATGCCCGCACTTCGTCCTTATTTCCGGTGAAGAAGGATTGTAGATTCAATGTTTCGTAGGAGGCGCGGATCACCCGCTCTCGACCGGGGACCTCGATGCCATATTCCGCCAAAAACTCGGCCTCTTCCTTGGTGGGGAGCTGAGCGATTTCCATCTCCAACTTGCCCTGCAATCCAAGCACCGATACTCCCGCCATGATCTCGCCCATGTCAGAGAGCGACTGGTCCTCTCCCAAGTTAACCACGATAAGTATCGGGATAAGCGTGAGCAATCCAAATCCCGCCAATCCGGCGCGATCCTCAGGGGAGAGATCCATGCGCCGAAGTGGTTGCGCTTTATTCAGGTGCTCCATCGCGCGGTTGAAGATGGCTTGTTCCCGTTCGACATGCGCCCGATCGCGCCCCCCTTTTTGCCGTTCTTCCTGCAGTTTATCCAACCGTCGCTCCACAGTGATCATGTCACCCAGGAGCAACTCAACGTCGAGAGCGGCGGCATCTCGAGCGGGGTTGACATCCCCCAGCGCAGAGGGGATACTCGGGTCATCAAACGCTCGCACGACAAACAGCAAGCCGTCTATTTGTTCTATTTGGTTGACAAGCGGACCGGGAAGTCCCTCACGACCCGCACCAACATTCATCCCGCCTATATCCGCGTACGTGACCTTTGCGTATGTGGTTTTTTTGGGGTTGAAGACCTCGCTCACTGCATCAAGACGCGCGTCAGGGACGTCGACCGAGGCCGCATGAACTTCCGTCCGTCCACGACCGGCCATAGTGCCCGTCTCTAATTGCGCTCCTGTTAGGGCATTGAAAACTGTAGTTTTCCCGGAGGCCTCGAGGCCAATAATTCCTAAGCGCATAAGGTATAAAGTAAGCCCCCGGTATCTTCTGCCGGGAGGCCATCTTGACCATCATCTTACACTTGGCTATACTGTCCGTGCGCCGAAGTGGCGGAACTGGCAGACGCGCGCGACTCAAACTCGCGTTCCTTCGGGATTGTGGGTTCGATTCCCACCTTCGGCATCAGCGATTATAGCATAGGCAGCCCCGGGTCTCGGAAGCCCTGTCGGGGCTGTCTCCTTTGTTGCAACCCTTCAGCCTCTATGGCACAATGCTCGCCAGAGGGCATTCATCGTATGGGAACTACATCACGTTTGTTAATTGGAATCTTCATCGGCCTGCTCCTGGGCCTGCTCTTTGGCTGGGTGATTCGCCCGGTCGAGTATATCGACACCGCTCCAGAGGCGTTGCGCGACGATTTTCGATCGGATTACGTCCTCATGGTCGCCGAGGCTTATCTCGTTGACCGCGATCTGGAGTTGGCGAGGTACAGACTCGCCTCGTTGGGATCTCACCCTCCCTTGAATTATGTCATCGATGCGATCGAGTTCGGGGTGGAAAACGACTTCAGTCAAATCGACCTGCAGACGCTGAACCAGCTCGCCGTCGACCTGCGCTCCATCCCGCCGGCCCCCGAGATAGGCTTGCAATGAACCGATTAGGCAATTTCGCACTCATAATCGGTTTGCTCCTTGGTATCGCTGGGGGGTTATATTACAGTTGGGGTATCAACCCTGTGGAATACATCGATTCCTCCCCGGATTCGCTCCGCGAAGACTTTAAATCCGATTATATAACTCTGATCGCCTCCGCATTTGCCGCAACCGGAGATGCAGATCGCGCTCGCACTCGCCTCGCCTGGGTGCAAATCACCGACCCGGCCAGCACACTCGGTCGACTGGCTCAGAACAGCTTAGCCGACGGACGACTCGAGGCCGAAGCACGCGCCCTCGCGCAGCTTGCAGCCATGCTGGGCGAGCGCCCTTTGCCGTTGATTTCAACACCGACGCCCCGCGGAGCGGGTACTTCGACACCTGTCCCTCCTACCTCGACTTTCACACCTACCGCCACCCCCAGCCCCACAGCTTCCCCCACCGCGACTGCGAGCGCTCCGTTTTCACTCAGCACCAAGGAGAAGATCTGCAACCCCACGCTGCAAGAAACCCAAATCCAGATCCTGGTCCTCGACGCAGCCGGTCATGGAGTACCCGGAGTTAAAGCGCTTGTTGTCTGGGACACCGGCCAGGACATTTTCTTTACCGGGTTGAAACCCGAACTCGGACCTGGCTTTGCGGACTTCACAATGCAAGAAGGCGTGACTTATTCCCTGCAGTTAAGTCAAGGGGATGGGCTGGTAACCGGCATCACAGTAGAGTCCTGTACGGATGCCGATGGCGAGCCGTTCGCTGGCTCATGGCTGTTCACCTACCAGCAGTCCAACGCACCTTGAGCTGTGTCTTGATGTCTGCACTTAAACCTCCCGCAGGTTTCGAACCTGCGGGAGGTTAGATGTGTACTACCAGTGGGCCGACTCACGGGTCGGCCTCTGATTAAATTGGATTTTGGAACCGGGCAACGCAAATCCACTTGGCCCTTCACCGAATTTGGAGATAAACCTTCCAAAATATGGATTGACAATCAGGTTGTGTTGTATATTTGTGGTTTCGATTGCGCCGTCTTGAACCAGCCTAACAAATAATCAGGACTGGCTAACGTATCGTAGACAGCCCTGATGGATCTCGATATACGATCGTGGTGCTTATTCCGCCTCTGCACTTTCCTGCTGTGCGGCATCTTCCACTAGTTCTTCATCGGCAGGAAGCTCAGGAGCGAACCCAAGATCGAGCTGTTCCTCCATCCTGATTTTACCCCGCAAAAACGCACCTTCTTCCGTAGAGAAAGCGATCGTGACAACATCACCCCACACTCGACCCGTGGTGGTTATCTCCACTCGATGCGCGGTTACATTTCCCTTGAGAGAACCCGAGATGACAACAGTGTTCGCACGGATCTGCTCACAAGTAACCCGGCCTTGCTCCCCGATCACAACGATCCCGCGCACCGCGATCTCGCCGTCGAACGCGCCATCGATCCGGACTCCCCCTGCTCCGCTGAGCTGCCCCTGCCAGGTAATACCTGGACCCAAAATCGAATCCACACGCTCGGGCGCTTGCCCGCCAACGATTGGTTTCTCCGAAGATTTTCGAAACATCAGCCGCCTCCACCAGGGCGCGAGACGATACCATCGGGGATCATACGTGTCAATCCTCTAGTATTAAATCGCGCTCTGCAGGTAAGCCTCCCAACGATTCTGCCGCCCGCACGGCGCGTACAATCGCCTCTGCTACAACTTCTGCCGAATAGGCTCCGACGATATTCACATCAACGCTCTTCCCGCCGGTTGATAATGCAAACAGGGTATCGCCATCCAACATTGTGTGCGCCGGTCGTATTGCACGGGCGATGCCATCGTGCGCCATTTGTGCGACTTTATTGACTTCCTCTTTTGTGAGCTGCGCGTTTGTCGCCACGACTCCAATCACGGTATTGC
This sequence comes from Anaerolineales bacterium, assembly GCA_034430795.1. Lineage (GTDB taxonomy): Bacteria > Chloroflexota > Anaerolineae > Anaerolineales > E44-bin32 > E44-bin32. Next base: position 48,069 of record DAOUDJ010000062.1, read on the forward strand.
CCCGCGAGGCAAACCGCAGCGCCAGCTTGCCAGCCATTCCCTTCATCACCGCCAGGGTATCTGCGAATCGACCATCGCCCCCAAAGCGCATGGGTCCCAGCTTAGCTGGGCGCGTTCCAGCCAGGATTTCGCCACTCGCAGGATCAACCACATCCCCGAAAGCGTTGACGGCGATCAGTGCACCGACAATCGCTCCCCCGCCCAGATCTCTGCTCGCGCTTCCAATTCCAGACTTCATCGCACCGGCCATGCCAAGTATCTTCCCTACCGTCGCACCCATCCCCGCGCCAGCGTTCCCCTCCTGCGGAGGATCCTTCGAGGCGTTCTGACAGGCCAGGAAGCCCATCGCCGCGTCCGGTCGCACATCCGCCCGGCCCATTTCCAAGTCGAAGAGTACCGCTGCCGGCACGATGGGAACCTTCGCTACATGCACATCGAAGCCCACGCCCTGTTCCTCGAGGAAACGCATAACTCCCGTCGCCGCATCGAGACCAAACGCCGAACCGCCCGTCAGCAAGACCCCGTGTGCTTTATTCACCAAGTGCATCGGGCCTAGAAGATCTGTCTCACGCGTCCCGGGTGCACCTCCTCGCTGATCCACGCCGCCCACTGCACCCTGCGTACAGAGCACAACGGTACATCCCGTGATCGCTTCGATATCATGCGCGTGCCCCACGCGAATGCCCGGGACATCCGTAATCGTATTGTGCAGTGCCATAGCGCTCTACTCCTTACCCTGCACTCCCGACTTACCCCAACTTATAACCGAATTTCCGCAGTAGCTCGATGCGCTCGGCGGCATCACCCGCGGTTTCTACACCCTTGGGCGCCTCGCCGTCGATCACGCCAAGTACGCCCCGCCCCTGACGGGTCTCTGCCAATACCACCTCAACCGGATTCGCGGTCGCACAAAAAACGCGACAAACTTCCGGAACCATCTTCACGGTGTTCAGAACGTTGATCGGGAATGCGTTTGCCAGGAAGATGAGAAATGTATGCCCGGCGGCGATGGTCAGCGCGTTGGCCTCCGCTAAAGCGATCATCTCTTTCGATGTGCCGCTCGTCCGTACCAGCGCCGGACCGGAGGCTTCGCAGAAGGCCAGCCCAAACTCGATCCCCGGCACCGCCCCTACAAGCGCCTCATGAATATCTTCAACTGTCTTGATGAAATGCGTCTGGCCGAAGATGAGATTTACATCAGACGGTTTTTCAATCTTGACCGTGAGCAATTCCATCAAGGCACCTCCTGTGCTTGGCGGCCGAAGTCGTTAGTGAAAGCTCGCTTGGCTCAACAGACGACTCGTCTAAGGAACATACACATTGTAGCCCAAAAACACTGCCGTTCGAGTAGTGGGGCATTCAATAGATTGATCTGGCCCAGAGGTTTTGGGAAGGTAACATGCAACTTGGACACATCAAGAAAGCATGGCCTTTATTCCTCTGCCATGCTTTCATAATTCAAGATACGACCCGGCAATTGCTGGCGAACTACTATTAGCGGAAAGACGGCGAGCTAGAAATCGGACGGGAGCTCGTGGAAGCGCACGATGCTCTTGGCACGATCCCAGGTGGATTGAAAGCTGACCACTTCAAACCAGGTCTTGCCTGGCACCAAAGGCACCGGTGTTCCCTCCCCATCGTAGATCATCAACTTACCGTTGCGTGTGGACCACTTGATCTCGTAGACCCTGCCATCGCGGTAGAGCAATCCGAAGTGATCCCACACATAGGAGAGGTTGATTTCGAGCACTGTCGGGGAGAGATACGAATGCTTCGCCCACAACACAACCACATTCTCAAACCCCAGCTGCTCCCCTGTCAATCTATCGATCATCGGAAAGAGTTCTCCGCTGCCATCCGCCTGATCCTGCGATCGCAGGTAGGTGCGGCTCCCCTGATCGTATTCCCATCCATTCTGGTTGAGGTAGTTGTAAATGATGCGTACGAACTCGGCCGACTCCCCACCCCCGGGCGGGGTCGCGTTAAACACCAACGATTCATACTTCAGAGGATCGACAGGGTAGTCGCTCGCAAGCTGACCGAGCGCATCCGCCCCAACACCGGTGTTGTTAACGCTCTCATCACTCGATCCGAACACCGAAACCTGATTGGATAGCTGCGAAAGCACTTCCGGAGAGGCTCCGGCGGTGATCAGGAGCGCGTGAGGGTATTGATTTTTAATATCCTCAAAAGCTATCCGACCAGAGCGGACAGGGCCGATCGCGAAATTATCGTCATTGCCCTCCGCGAGTCGATTGGCAAGAATCTCCTGGAGGTGCTCCGCATAATCACCATAAAAAACTGCAACATAGCGGTTCATACCGAACCCGATGAACGTGGAGTACACATGCGATGCGAATGACAGCCCCGCCTGCGGCCTCGCCGTTGGCGGGAAATTTGAGATCGAAACGAGCAGGGGTCGCCGCTGGAGAACGCCCGGGTCATCCACGGGCAAGCCCGTCATTGGGTTTATCGGCTGTTCTGGTTCAGGTCCGATAGTTTGAGTGGGCTGGATCTCAACCCCTGTCGCCTCTGGAGGCGGCTCTTGCATCTCTTCTTCACTAACTTTCGGCACCGCTGTGGGCAGCTGTGATATCGCCGTCGGTTCTTCGACCACAACTTCCTCTGTCAACCCGTCCGGCTGATGGGATTCTGTATTGCTGCTGTTTGAAAGCGGGATGCTGCACGCAGGCAGCAGGAAGATAAGCAGCATTAGAGAGATGGTTTTTCTTAATCGGGCACCTAAGTACATATCAATCTCCTCAGGAAAACATTAAAGTTGCCCCTTTAATCTAACACTCACCCAAACCCATGACCATCCCACCCATGGGTCAGAGGACTTAAATCCTATAGCTTGGTGTATTGGGAGTTCAGCAGGGGGAGTCGGTCAGTTTCATGCAATCCGAAGTAACGACGATAGGTTGCTTTTCCTGCCAGGTCGCTTCGGTTGAGTGAGTGGGCGCCTTCGAGTCCAGGGTCTTATTTGAGAGCGGCGAGAAAATACTGTCGGTCGACCTCGTTGAGCTTCTTGGCGGAGAGTTTCAGCGTCGAACGTCCGACGGCGCCAAGCCCACTTTGGGCCTGACCCATCATCCATGTAAATGCGAGTGCGGAGTGCCGTTTGATCACCTCACGCACCGTCCAATCGACCGCTTTACGGATATACTTTTCTCCATCATCCAGCAGAACGGCGCACATGCTCAGAGTTCGCTGATCCAGCCCCTCTGCTATTTCCTTGAAGTATTTTGCCCTGCGGAGGATCACGGTCGAGACCAGCGCGGCTCGCCGAACCCAGAAGTTGTCGTCATCTATCCAGGTTTCGAGTTGATCCATATACTTCGGATCCTCCGCCAGCGCCTGACCCAATAATGCGTGGCACATTTGGTCACAAGTCTCCCAATCTTCGACAGCGGGCAAGAATTCCACGCCCAGTTCCCACCTGCGTTCGGGGGTTAGTTTCTTCATCCCGGCAAGGACAAAAAGCGCGATAAGGCGGTGCTCTCGGCTCCCCTGCGCCCAGCTCGCTTGCGCGAACCGGCCGAGATCCTGCTCTTGATCACCGTACCTCTTGGTAAGCTGCTTCGCTATCGTGCGCAGTTGTGGCACACGGACACCGTATAGTTTCCCGGCTCCGGGAACAGCCATCTGCATCCCCTGGAGGTATTCAGAATCCTGTTCCTGCCCCTCGAGAGCACGGGTGACAACTTCGAGCACATCGCCGACATCCAGCTCCTCTGGTAGGGTCCATTCCATGACTCCGAGATCACTCATCATCAAATTCCATCGCCATCTGTGTACCCCTATTCGACTCTTTAGGTTTATCCATCAGGTCCACGCCAAGCATTGCCGCGAATTGACGCACGCTTTCCGGGCTATGGCCGGCGAAATGATTGTTGAAAAAGCCATACACGTTTACGCCATCGGCGAGGAAGCGGCGCACATTCTTCGCCCATTCCTCCAACCCCTGCGACCGATCGATCTGAATCTCATCGAAGCGGGCAATATCCTTGCGCCGCCCTAACCAGCGGATGACGGTGAAATCCGCCGTGATCCAATCCAGTTTCGGCATGGTATGGAGGTCCTGCAACACTAACGCAACGTTGTGTTGTGAGAGCATCTCCCTGAGCTCCGGTTTCAACCACCCGCGATTGCGCACTTCAACAGCATAGCGCGTCCCCTCAGGCAGCGCCGTCAAGAACGAGTCAAGTCGATCGTGGAGATCGGGCGTGAAATCGTAGGCGAACTGTAAGACGAGAACTGCCAGCTTTTCGCCCAGCGCCTGCATGGTTCCAATGAATGCCTCAGCATCGCCGAGTGCCCGGTCGAGTTTCTTCTCGTGCGTGATGAGTTTGGGGAACTTGGCCGCGAAGCGGAACCCGGGGGGTGTTCGCTCCTTCCATCTCTGTACCGTTGTCGCCCGCGGGACGCCATAAAACGTGGAATCGATCTCGACGGCAGGAAGGCGTTCGGCGTATTGCTCCAAGTAAGCGGTTTTTGAGGTGCCGGCGGGGTAGAAAGGGCCGACCCAATCGTCAAAGGAAAAACCCTGTGTCCCTAAATAAATTTGACCGCTTCGTTCAGCGTTCAAGACCGATCATCTACAGCGCTCAGCAATTCAACAACCCTTTGGAGCACTTCCTCCGCCACCGCCGACTTCGACATCAGCGGTAATTCTTCGCTGCCGCCTGCTCGATCGAGCAGTGTGACCCGATTGGTGTCGACGGCGAAACCGGCATCCGCAGCGGTGATGTCGTTGGCTACAATCAGATCCAGCCCTTTCTCTTCAAGCTTGCTCTGGGCGTTTTCAATCAGCTTCTGGCTCTCAGCTGCGAAACCCACGATCACGCGCGGCCATCCGGTCTTTGCCTTGAGCACGCCTACAGCAGCCAGAATATCCTCCGTCCGCTCGAGTGTGATCTCTGGGACATCCTTCTTGCGTTTGATTTTTTCCTTTGCGACCGCACTTGGTCGAAAGTCCGCCACTGCTGCAGCCATAAGCAGGACATCGGCGTTTTCCACGCTTTCTTGCGTAGCTGCAAACATCTCCGCGGCCGTGGTCACATCAATCCGGCGCGCACCGACGGGTGTCGGCAGCGTCACTGGACCGGCGATTAACACTACGCTTCCCCCGCGATCGATCGCTGCTTGTGCGAGTGAAAAGCCCTGCTTCCCCGAAGAACGGTTCGCCAACACACGCACCGGGTCAACCGGCTCATGCGTCCCTCCAGCCGTCACGACGACCTTGCGACCTTCGAGAGGTCCCGCTTGACCCAGAACCTGCCTCAGAGTTCCAATCAACGCTGTCGGTTCGAGCATTCGCCCCTTGCCAATCAAGCCGGATGCCATCCGGCCTTCGGCGGGGCCGGCAAATATAACGCCACGCTCATGCAGAATCTTTATGTTCTCCTGCGTGGCGCTGTTTTCATACATACCAACGTCCATCGCCGGAGCCACGATCAATGGGCAACGGGCCGCAAGAGCCGTGAGCGTCAACAGAGATTCCGCCTGACCGGTGGCCAGCTTGGCGATGGTATTGGCCGTTGCTGGCGCAATCATGAAAACATCAGCCCCCTCCACGAGACCAACATGCAATATATGCGCATCTTCGCCCCAGAGGTCCGACTCTGTAAAGGCCTTCCTGCCGGTGACCGATTGGAAGGTGAGCGGAGTGACAAACTTACGGGCGGCGGCGCTCAGGATCACGTCCACCTGCATACCTGCCTGTGTGAGTTTGGATGCAAAATCTGCGGCTTTATAGGCGGCGATCGATCCGGTGACACCCAGCAGGATGCGTCGGTTCTCCAGTATCGGGATAGTCGTTGCAATTTCCATGGTTACCTTCCTGATGCTTACGTCCGCTTAGACAAGCTTAATGCCCTGTACGCATTTCCGTCAACTCATCGAGCGGCCGGTGGCTTCTCCGCCTTTGTGGATATCACGATCTCGCCGGATTTACTGATCTTCGCCGTGTCCCCGTTTTTCAGCCTCTCGAAATCCGCTGGAGAGAGCGACAGGATCGGGGTCGTCTCGTTGAATAATTCCTCAGCCACGATCGATGCGAGCGCGTAAAATGTGTCAACGCCTATCGTCAGGATCGCTGCCGGCGCCGTTCCCCCACGCATGGATTCAAGCAGTACGGCTGTGGTCGTGCTCGAACCGCGCGAGAAGGGCAGCGCGAGAATCTTCCCCGCGGCGAATTCACCTGAAAGCGGATGACGCCGGTCGATAATCTCTCCTGTGTTCGCGTCATATCCACCCCAGAAACTGAGTGGTTTATCGCTCAACAAGACCTCCCCCTCCGCACAGCCCGCCACCAACGGCCGGCCCTGGATCACGTACGCCATAGTGATTCGTCCCGAACAACTCGCCCTTTAATGGCGGAAAGCACACAATCTTCGAGCGTTCCAAATACCACCCGTTCATCGAGCATACCCGGCGCATAATAAGAAAATTTAGCCGAATTTGTCATCACCACCTCGATCTCCGGGGACAGCATCGGCGTTGCCAGAGGGCAGGTGTCTACGGTCACCACGCCGCCGAACGCGTCCAAAGATCGAAGGTGTCCTGCCTCATCCGCCAGCGCTCTCATCGCCCGATTCGAGTTGACGAGGAACTCGACACCCTTGTGTTTTTCTTTCCCGTCGAGCAAGCGAACCAATCGCTCGAACTCCCCAAACGAGAAGTGCGGACAGCCCAGGACCACCAAATCCAGCTCTCGACCCTCCGCGGTCGAGAGTTCCCGCCAGGCTTCACGCAAGTCATCCATGGTGACATCGATCTCCCGCTCTGGTTCGGTACCTTGAAACGCTGCTTCCAGCGTGGGCGCTTCGGGCGTAATCCCCACCAGATGAAAGAGCCCTACCGTTCCGGACGAAGCCGCAGCAGCGCCGAGCGCTTTTAGCTGATCCCACTCAGGTTCCACTTCCATTCCAACAACAACCGGGTTTTTCTCGCCAGAGACCTTGCCCATCAAGTGGCCGAGCACAGGATAGAAACTCTCATGTCTTTGAACTCGGTCTGGCACTTCTTTCAGCCTGAGAAGGACGTGCCCGGCGCGGTTCTCCTGCAGATGCAGCCCGGCGGCGGGGACACGCGCGGTTATCGCTGCGCAGATGTCCAGCAAGTCGGGATAGCGTTCTGTGCGCGCGCCGATGACGGAGTTGGCAAAGACGATGGCGTTGGATTCTCCCCAGGCGATCTGCTGTCCGAACTTCGGTTTGAACTCGGTTTGATAGGGAGCGCAGGTCCACGTCGGGATGCATCCCATCTCTTCATAGGCGCGCATCTGGCGCTGTGCCTTCTCCGCCCAATCGGGTGGGACTGACCAGTGCCTCCAACCGTGCTCATCGACGCCGCTGACATTTAAGGTGCTTGGAACAGCCACTTTCGCGCCGAGATTTACCAGTTTCTCTGCGAATTCAAGCGTCGCCGCCCCCATGTAAAGTGAGCTGTCGATATGCGCCGCCTCGATGTCGATCAAACGCTCGACGCCCAGAATCTCCGCCATGCGCACGATGATGCGCATGGCCATCTGCGCCCCCGGACCTCTTTCGCCCGCTAACAACTCGCGATCGTAATCGCTCAAGTGCAGATGATCTTTCTTCGATATTGCCGACTGATCCACGCATTCATTCTACAATGGAAGTACACCGCTGTAACGGGAACCAGCCTCTGTTATCCCGAGCCGAATCCAAGCAAAGTACATTCCTATAGAGGGGCATGACCGGAAATTTCCAGATTTATCTGAGGCGGGTTCTCGGGGGAGTCCACAGAATGTTTCCAGCACCGATTGGAGAGGCGCGACGATAGGGACAGAATCGGGGAATATGCAGGAAACCGAGGCGGTGACTGCGCTCAAGCGCTCAATATCTCGATAGATGGACGCAGCGCCAGTTCGTCAATCAGCTCACCAAGTTCGGCATCGGATAACGGTCGACCCTTCCCCGCGTATGCCGTGAGAGCTGCCTCCATCATGTTCACGCCAAAGGACCGGCCGCCGTAGCGCGGCGTCGTTGTGATGACCCGCTGCACTCCCCGCTCTCGAAGCAGTTCGATATTCTCAGGCGTTGTTGTATTGGTGATGACCCACTTCCCACGAAGGTCCTCGGGCGCGTATGTGTAGATGTAATGCATGTCACCGACGATGAGATCCGCCTCTTGCCAAAACCGGACGTGCTTGGGTTTGCGCTCCTCGCCCCTGGTTCCGGGCGGGAGGATGGCTGAGAGCGGGAGAAAGCCTACGATGGGCAGCAAAACCCTGGCCCAGCGGTATAAACTCGGAAGACCCCGCACCGGGATGGGGATTTCAAGAGCAAACATTAAGTCGCCGAAGATAACTTCGTCGGCAATGGTGGATATCGCCTCGGCCAAACCAAGGCGGTCAATACTGAAGGGCATAAAGGCTCGGCGGAAACGCGGCATGTCTTCCAAGGCATCTCCAGCCAACTCGAACACGCGCCTCTCGAGCACATACTTGAGCGCCCTGCCGTCGACGACGGGGGTTTCGCGCACATCCTGGACAAGTTTCAGCCCAGCGCGGATAGGGTACTCCTTCTTTCCCAGCCGGACGTACATGTCGATCCCTCCCACTCCAAGAGCGTCCACCTTGCCGTCCAGCTCTGTAAAGAGTGCCCGGGCTTTCTTCGCGTCCCCACCAGTGCCGATCCGCTCAACCAGGACTCGTTCGCCGGCGAAGTCCACCTCCACACGCTTGTCTCGCGCGGGGTTTCCCAGGCTCACACTCACCGCGTGTTTCATGCCGCTTCTCCATTTGTTCGCTACTGTCTCACATCTATCCGAACTTATTCATGACGCGCAAGAAGCAGGGCCGGCGAAGTTAGTCACAAGTTACAGAATTTTCTTGACGTGGAAACGATAAAACCCAACTCATGATAATGACAATTTTTATTAAACTACTGATTACTAGCAAATGGAATACCAATCTACCCAAGCATCCGATTATTCCCATAATCAGATGCGAAGACGACAATGACTCTGTTGACGTTCATTTCCACACTAGGGCTTAAGGCATTCGCACTTCTTGGTCTGCAAAATCAAAACACGACCCTCGAGGACTCTATGGCGCTAAGTCAAGTGTTGCCACCACTGGCAAGTGATCGGAGGCTTGTGTCTGAATCACTTGGGCCTCAACAGCGACTAAATCGTCGCTGTGCCATATCCAATCAATTCGCTGATAGGGATCGCCAGCGGAGAAGGTGTAGCCCTGCCCAACGCCCGCTTCGCTCCACGAATCCAGCAGACCTGCATCCGCGATAAGCTTCATCTCGACCCAGTCGGGTTGCGCATTCAGATCCCCGAGCAGCAGTGAATAATCCTGGCCATCCCAGAATCGAAGGAGAACAGGTACTTGAGCCTGTCGTGCGAGGCTATCGGGCGCCAGGTGGTGCAAGTGAGTGGCGATGACCAGCAGCGGTTGTGGTCCTCCTACATCAATGCGAGCCCACATGTACCCTCGCTTTATCAGAGTGCCTGCAAGCGGCAATTCACCCCACCCGGATTCGAGCACAGGGTATCGGGAGAGAATTGCATTACCCCAGATGGGTTCTTCCGTGCCCCGGAAAAGAATGGGCATATCCAGGCGCTGAGAAAGCCAGGTAGACATGTCAGCCGATCCATCCATCAATCGCACACGCGAGACCTCCTGCAGCGCCACGATATCAGCGCCGGAATCCTCGATGACCTGAGCAATAGCTTCCAGGTCCTGGAGACCGGCGTAGCTAAATCCCGCATGAACGTTGTAACTCATCACCTTGACCGGGAGACCGGATGGTTGCTCGGGTGCAGGTGCAGAACCCAACAGCGCCCAATAGGCCAGCGGCACGATGGCCAAAACACCCGCCACCGAAATGCCGGACAGATCCCAGGAGGCGACATCAGTTTGCGATCGGGCCTGTATGCTGGCAATCAGAAGAAGCACTCCCAGCAGGACAGCTGCCGTCGTTGGGAAAGCCTGGCGCGGGAAGGGCAATGCTATGTCCATGGCTATGTAGTAAGCGAACACGAGGGTGAGAAAGAGCACCATCCCTCCTGCCACAACGACCGTCGTTCGCCACAACCCAGGGCTATTCGCTTGTTTGGCAACGCCTGCAACCACTGCCAACCCCCAACCCATGAGCAGTTGCCCGATCAGAATCGTGAATACGATCATTCCGGCCGCCTGATCTATGCCAAAGACGGCCAGCGTTAGATAGATGGCAATGCCAAACGCGAGTATCGGGTGCATACTTCGTGGGCGGGCAAACCCCCAGGCGATACCAACTGTCGCTGCCAGGCTCCCCAGCATGACGATTACAAATCCAATCGGCGTGTTCAAACCAGCAACCTCTTCCACCCAACCCTGGCTCTGAAAGAACAACACTTGAAGTACCATGTATGGGCCGATCGCCATGAGAGGTAAAGCACGCTTCCAGGCAGCATCGCTTGCAATCCCAGCCCCT
>DAOUDJ010000063.1:0-22288 GCA_034430795.1 Anaerolineales bacterium
GCGACTACTTCATCCCCGGGTTCCAGTCCGGCTTCTTCTGCAGGGGAGCCGGGCATGGGCGAAACAATAGTTAGGAATTCCGTATTTGTGTCCACCCAGGCCCCGATCCCTTCGTAAGAGCCTTGGAGAGGGATGTTCGATTGCTGGTAGGTAACCGGGTCCATGTAAGATGTATGGGGATCGCCCAGGGCGTCCAATGCCCCGGAAATTGCTCCTCTCATGAGGGCGACGTCGTCAACTGGCTGGTCAACATATTCCTCATGTATGATGTCCCACGCCTGCCAGAAAGGAGCGAATAACTCGTCGGAGTCTTCCGGTGGTTCTGACGTGTAGGTCTTTGTTTCCACCACCAGCGAAGATTGCTCGAGCGTGTCCTCCAGCCAACCAGGCAGCAAATCGTAGCCGATAACCTGACCGATAACGACGCCGAAGGCCAGACCGCTCGTGAATAAGCTTGCGGATAAAAAAGATCCAATGATCAAGCCGAGCAATACGACTTTTACTTTTGATGTCATAGCACAGATCCCTCAAATTTATTTTGATAGCGTAAAGGATAACATACTCAGTTGACCGCGGGTGGGTGTCAATGACGTTTTGGATACTATGCAAGTTTATGGCGCGCCAGCCACGTCTCCAGCAGTGGGTTATAGCTCTCGCTGCCGACTTGCTCCACATAATCGAGGATTGCCAGACCGTCTAAGGCGTATAGCGGATGGCACGATGTAGGCCATGCTCCGTCAGGGACTTCAACAATTGCGTCAACTACGACCCCAACGATATCCGCCTTATCAAGGCGCGGGACAACTTTTTCGGCGGTGATGATGACTTTGTCCGCGACTAGAGACAGCTCGCGATCTACGCCTTGGTTGGCTCCTATGCAGGCATTCCCGTCAAGGTCGGCTTCAAGGGCGTGGATAACAGCGACATCGCAAGTTATTGCCGGGAAAGCGGTAAGCACCTCGCCTGAATAGGGGTCTTCAATTGTTTTTACGTCGGGGCGCAAACGTAACAAATCTGTTCCTTGCCAGGCGATCGAGGGCATAAAGCCAACTCCGGCCATTGCTGCTCGGATCCCGAATGCCAGGCTCGCTTCCGTCTCTTCAATAATCTGGATCGATCCATTTGCAGCAGCAGAGGTGAAATGTGGAGCCAAGCCGAAAACCTCCAGCCCAAAATAGCAGGTGCGGATTTTTAAGACCATCCCTTCACCCACAAGTATGTCGCTTTCCACACTTGATGTGAAGTTGATTAAAGTGATGTCGGACGGTGTGTTCTCGGTACGAAAACGATCCAATAAAGCCAACGAAAAGGCCATGGGTCGACGGTAAAGCGTGAAACCTCCAAGGGCAAGCCGGCAGCCTTTCGGTTTGACCATCGCTGCTGCATCGGCAAGAGAGATAAGTTTACTTTTTTTTGTTTTGCTCACTCAGTACCTCCATCTCTGCTCTTCAAGGTCTCAACTCGCTGACGTAATTCATCGAGCGCTTCATCTTCTTTTTTCCAGGGGTTGAGCATCTCGCTGATAGAGTCGCGAAAAACCCCCTCTGGCTTCGATTTCATCCTGCGGATAAAGCTGAGTGCCAATCCGATGTTGAAAAGAATTACGAATGTCAGAATAGCGATGACGATCAGCCAACCGTTATTCTCCATGGACTTTTTCCTGCTTCCTCATCCTGTGACCAAGTGCGGTACTACATGGGTCAGGTCGTGGATATGTTCGATAGTGTAATCGACTCTTCCTTCAACGACTCCATCACCGACAAAAACCGTCGTCATGCCGAATTCGGCTGCAGTTGAAAGATTTGTGTATCGGTCATCTACCAGCAGGCATGTCGCGGATGAAGGATTCCCCGCGAGAGCAAGGGCGCGATTATATGCCTTTGGGTCCGGTTTATTTGAGAAATCCAAGGCGAGAATGTCGATGATCTGGTCTATAAGATTAGAGATACCAAGCTGCTTAAGGACACGCGTGGCGTGTTCGAGGTAAGAATTTGTGAAGATCACCCGGGGAATGGTGATTGAGGCCAACATGGTTTGAAGTTCAGGATCTGGAGGGATGAGGTTCTCAACCGGAACATCGTGGACGTAATCCAAGTATTCCATAGGATCGATCTGATGGTTATGCATCAAGCCATTCAACGTGGTTCCAAATTGGGCGAAGTATTGGGCGCGTAAAAGTGATGCATCCTCGGCGCAGATGTTCAATTTCATCTCGATGTAGCTTTGAATGCGACCACCGACAGCATCCCATAATCCACTTGTGTGTGGGTATAGTGTGTCGTCGAGGTCCAGGAAGAGTGTAGAGTATTCCATAAGATAGGTTCCATTTCGATCGCCCCTGTGCGGGGTGATCTCCCTGGTGGCAATGGGGATCGATCCCGGTTGTATCGCAGTGACCTTGAAACCGCTTTCAGACCCATTGTCGATTCAAATCGTTATAGGTCCCGAGGGATTTGGTTGCCGGTTCTAGTTCACCCGCGGCAGTATAGAACGCCGTATCCTTGAGTGTCAACAAGATGGGAGGCATGTATAATCACACCCACGTTGGAGGCGCATCGTGCCCATAAGGATCCTGCCGGAAAAAGTCTCATCTGCTATCGCCGCCGGCGAAGTTGTTGAGAGACCTGTATCTGTCGTGAAGGAGTTGGTGGAGAACTCACTCGATGCAGGGGCAAAAAGCATTCAAATCACCACGGAAGAAGGAGGGAAGCTTCTTATCGAGGTGGTCGATGATGGCTGCGGAATCGCACAGGCAGAAGTGCTGCTTGCGGTGGCGAGATTTGCGACTTCGAAGCTGCAGACTGCGCAGGACCTTTTCGGGATCGACACTTTAGGTTTTCGGGGGGAAGCTCTATCCTCAATCGCAGCTGTCTCGCGTCTGGAGATGGTAACTCGGGCTCAAAGTGAAGAAATCGGATCGAGATTAAACGTCGATGGAGGAGAAATTAAGCCTCTCTCAGCCATAGGATCTCCACCGGGAACGGTGATACGTATACGGGACCTTTTTTATAATGTTCCGGCACGCAGAAAATTCTTGAAAACAGAAAACACCGAGCGCCGTTGGATCACGCGCTTCGTCACCCGCTATGCAATGGCCTATTCAGGTGTGCGTTTCCAGCTACAACAGGGTGGACATTCCCTTTTTAATACATCAGGAAATGGTGATCAGCGTGAGGTTCTCACGGAAGTCTTCGGTATTGAAACCGCGCGTCAACTGATCTCCATTCCGCCTTCCCCAGGTGCTGAAATATCGGTTTCCGGCTTTGTAAGCCCGCCCGAGCTAAATCGCAGCAACCGCCGCGAACTGACTTTCTTTGTGAACGGTCGCTGGGTTCAAGACTCTAGCGTATCAGCGGCGGTACTCCAGGCATACCACACGTTATTGATGGTTGGAAGATATCCTCTTGCGGTACTCTTCCTGCAGATCCCTCCCGAGCAAGTGGATGTGAACGTCCACCCGACGAAATCTGAAATCCGCTTCAGGGAGCCAGACCGCGTATTTGCGGTACTCCAAAGAGCGATCCGGGCGACTTTAATGGGGCATACTTCTCCCCCTCGCGTCGATCTTCATTCGACGTGGTCTCGAGATAGTGTCTTAAGCCGCCCGGGCGTTATCAGCACAGATTGGGGGTTCGCGGGGGAATCAGCCCTGGACCCATCAGCGTCCCGTCCCCTTTCACCTCAGGGAATGCTACACGCCGGTACAATCCCTCTGCTTCGGGCGGTAGGGCAGATCGGAGCTGCATATCTCGTCGCTGAAGGTCCTGACGGGCTTTATCTGGTCGATCAACACGCTGCTCACGAGCGCATTCTATTTGAGAAAATGATGGCTGCGTTAGACGCTGGGGCGTTGGAATCTCAGAATCTGCTCGAAACGCAGACGATCGAGTTTTCACACTCTGAAGCCGTTCTTCTGCAGGAGAATCTGACGGCGCTAAACGAGTTGGGTTTTTCCATCGAGCCGTTTGGTGAGCGAGCATTCCGGCTGCGTGCAGTTCCCTCCCTCGTCATGGGGAAGGATCCGGTGTTCGCACTACGGTCCGTAGTTGAGGAATTTGAAGAGAACGAGGAGCCGCTGGCAGATGCACTTGAGGCTCGGCTTGCAGCCCGCATATGCAAGCGTGTGGCCATCAAAGCTGGTCAGGTGTTGTCTTTAGGGGAGCAGCGGCAGCTGCTCAGGGATCTGGAGTCATGTTCAATGCCGCGAACATGTCCTCACGGACGGCCAACGATGATCCATTTATCTGTAGATGCACTGGAAAGGCAGTTCGGGCGCCGTTAGTAGAGCGCGCTATCCTCACTCAGACCGAAAGGTAGGATGACCTTAAAGGTGGTACCCTCGCCAACCTCGCTGTCAACCTCTATTGTACCGTTGTGGTTCAGTGCGATCCGCTTCGCGATCGCCAATCCCAGCCCCGTGCCAGTGATGAGACCTTCCTGGTCTGGTACCCTGTAGAAACGGTTAAAAAGATTGGGAATGCTCTTGGCAGGAATACCTTTTCCGTTATCCGAAACCATCAACAGCGCGTCGTCATCTTCCCGATGCAAGGATATCCGCACCCAACCTTCTTTCTGATTGTATTTAATCGCGTTCGTTATCAGGTTCAGGAGCAACCTTTTTAATTGATTGCGATCACCCATCAGCGGGGATAGTGTGCGATCGATGTCTGTTTCAAGGGAGACACCCACTGAATCCGCCTGTAGCCGCATAATTTCGATGCATTCTCGAACGAGTCCTTCGAGGAGTACGGGTTCGCGTTCGAACCGAACTCTGCCTGATTCGAGCCGGGAGAGCTCCAGGAAGTTAGTGCTCAATTCATTAAGGCGCTGTACCTCGTTGAAGAGAGTTTGCCGGATCTTACTGCGCTGTTCATCTTCTAATTCTGGTCGCTGAAGGAGGTGGACAGCTGCCGACAATGCAGATAAGGGTGTACGTAATTCGTGGACCATCTCTGCTACGAGGTCGCTTTGTTTGAATAGACGTGTGTTCTCGATGGCGATTGCGGCCTGGGCGGCTAATGCCTTCAGAACATGTTTATCGTGTTCGGTGAAATCCCCCTCGATTTTATTCACTGCTTCGATAACACCAATTGTCTTTCCTTTTGTTCTCAGAGGTACACCGAGGATTGATTTGGAGCGGAACGATATAATCAAGTCGACCTCGCGGAAAAATCGAGAATCTCCTGGCGCATCATCCACAAGAAGTGGTTCGCGGTGGGTGAATATCCATCCGGCTACGCTATTGTCAGGTGGTATAGCTATTAGCGTGTCGTCAGATCGGAGCGGCACAGTAGCTGCTTCGAAGTAGAGTTGATTCCTTTGCGGATTGTATAAGAGCAGGGCGGCGGCTTGTGAGTCGGTCAGCTCTTTTGCACCGTCCACGATCATCTGGAGGAGCGTGCTCAGTTCTAGAGTTGACACCAGATCAGATGTCAACTCTAAAAGTCGATCATATCGCTTTAGCAGCTCGTCGACGCTATTGTGGTTATTGGTTGCTGACGAGTCGTTTTGTTTCTTGGGGCTCACGCAGCACCTCTTGAAGGATCATCGGCAGGACATCCGCTACATCGTCGCGGATGACGAAATCCGCGCGGATGTCAAGGTATGTCGGTTCGTTATTGAGGATGATGAGTTTTGCACCCGCGTTCAATGCGGGGATCGGCATCGAAGCTGCTGGCATGACTTCCAGGGATGAACCAACAACGACGATTAGGTCCGCTTCATCGATTAGGGCTTTCGCCTCGCAAATGATGGTGGTCGGCAGTTGCTCGCCAAAAAGGATGATGTCCGGTTTGAGCAAACCGCCGCAATGACCGCAGTACGGCAGAGCGCCGGTGCGGGCAAAAACTTCGATCAGGTTTGTCGCGTTTTGCTTTTGATAACATGATGTGCAAGTTGCCTCACGCAGATGACCGTGTATCTCGTAAATTCGCTCCGATCCGGCCTTACGATGGAGGTCATCGATATTTTGGGTGATGATGCCGTGTAAAAAGCCAGCCTGTTCTAATTTTGCGAGTGCTGTGTGTGCCGGGTTGGGCTCAGCATCAATCATGGTTTTCACAAGAGGTCTAACCCATCTGAAGAAGTCCTTGGGGTGATATCGGAAGGAGGAGAGAGAGGCCACTGTCATTGGGTCATATTTAGTCCAAAGCCCGGAATCGCGTGAGCGAAAGTCGGGGATCCCGGATCTGGTTGAGACTCCTGCGCCTGTAAGAGCAACCACCCGACGGGCGGAGCGGAACACGGCTGCGCTCTTCTCAATAGCGTCAGAAAGTAGAGATTGGGTCACAAATGCAATCAACTTTGGGGGGGTTGAAGATAGGTGAGGAGATTTTCAGCGAGTTTGCGTATTTGTTCGCTCACCAAAGAATCAGCATACGAATCTACAAGGGGTGATCCCGCTTGCGAAGCTTGGTGAGCCTGCTCGGGAGCGGGGGAGACAATCCCTGCTAATTCAATCCCAAGATCACTTTCCACCTGTCTCCAGGGAACTTGTAGGCTTGTTCGCACGCGGTTGATTAATGCAAGTCCTATTTTCTTTGTATTAATACCGCTCGTTTCGAGTTCTTGCAATAATGCACGTCCCATAGCATCCGAGGGGTAGACTGGTTCAACAATCAGTATGATGCGATCGCATTGTTGCAAAATGGGCTTAGAGTATGGTTTCAACCCTGCTCCCAAATCGATAACAAGCAAGTCGCACATGGATGCCAGATTGGAGACCACAGCTTCCATCTGCGGGACGGCTTGTTCAAGTTCTGTCTCTCGAGGATGGAAAGAAGAAAGGAGCAATCGGATACCACTGGAGTGATTGACGATCTCTGCCTCTACCGATCTCAGATGGATGTCCTTCAAGGATCTGGAGAGCACGTTGGTTAGACCGGATGGGTCCTGGATGTCCAGCTCCAAACCCATCGAGCCGTGACCAGGGTTAAGCTCGGCGACAATTACATCATAACCTTTTCCGCGGAGTGCGACTCCGGTGTTTAGGGCAAGTGTTGTCGTTCCAATACCGCTTCGAGATCCGAGGAACCCGACGATCTGAGCCTTAGCTTCAGGCACAGCAAGTGCTTGTGAAGTGCGTGCAAGCACCGCTTTCACATGAGCTGTGAGTTCTGCCGGATGGGTAGGTTTTGTCAGGTAGTCGTCGACCCCTGCTTCAAAGCCCGCCACTTTATCATCCACCATCGTTTTAGCGGTGAACATGATTATGGGAATATGAGCAAGAGCTGGGTTGGAGCGGAGACGCTTCGTGACCTCGTACCCGTCGAGATCTGGCATCATCACGTCCAGGAGGATCAACTCTGGCTTGTCCTCCGCGGCTTTGGCGAGCCCAATCGTCCCGTTGCTCGCGACGGAGATCTCGTAACCCTGGCGTTCAAGCATCAAGCCTACGAGTTTTAGCGTGTCGACATCATCATCTATGATTAGTACTTTATTGGTCATCAGGAAAGCACCTTATCGATGATCCGCGTGGTTATGGCAGTTTAACATAACAGTGAATGATATTGCAAGGAGACAAATTACCCCTAGGCGACCTTTCAGGCGTACTAGGGGATGCTGGAGCCCTAAGTTGTGATGGGTTGGCCACGCTGAGTGAAGCGTAGCGAAGGCGAAGAATCTCGTTTATTGAACAGGAGGGTGGCTCTCCCGGGAATGAGAATCTTCGTCTCCGCATCAGAATGACATCGTAGAAAGTTGATCTCCGGTTCGTTAGGACAGAAACGAGGGGTGGGGGAAATTTGAATAGGAAGGGTGAGATGGTTTTGCTTTGCTCGTTATGACACAAGCCTGAAGTGTGTAATTTACCCAGTGTCATTCTGAGCCGAAGCGTAGCGAAGGCGAAGAATCTCGTTGTTCCCAGGTGGATGATGCCTCAAGTGAAGATAGAGATTCTTCGTCGCTCCGCTCCTCAAGAATGACATCATCGGAATTTGCTTTCCGGCTCGTTGGGAAAGAGCCGAAGGGTGAACGGGAATAAAGATTGGGTTTTGATTGCGGGCGACGCTGCTATATAATCTGGTGCTATATGGATATCAAAGGTGCCTTACCTAGATGACGCTTGATTTATGGGGCTTTTTGGGAACCCCCTCGATTGGATTACCGCTGCGTCCATCTGGTTATTTCCTCCTCTTGGGGGAAATTGCGCTGCTCCTGGCGTTCTTTTTTGTTCGACAAGATTGGGCTAAGGTTCGCCGTCAGGTTGAGGGTTGGATTCGAGAACCATCTTTTTTGCTCCTCCTTCTCTCCGCACCACTTGCCGCTCAGCTCTTCATACTTCGGCTTTCGACACCATCTACGTTGGTTATCCCCGGGGTCCCTCAAGGGGTCGAAGGACCTGCCTTCTCGATTTTTGGAGCATTCCCCTGGCTGCTCGCGGCTGGTTTCCTGGGAGGAGGGCCTGCGGTTGTAATCGCTTTCATGGGCGGGTTAGCGCGCAGCGCTTGGGAGACACACAGCATTCTCACGCCGCTGCACATGGCGCTTGTAGCAGCAATGGTCTCCTGGTTGTTGCGTCAGAATTATCGTGAGTGGCCGGGACGAATAGGGCGCAACCCGCTTATTGCGGCTTTAATCGGCGGGCTTGCGCTGGGGACCTTGGGCAGCGTTGAGCATTACATCTACAGCGGTGGAAGTTTTTATGATGCCTTGGATTTCACATTTTCGTTGCTTCAACCTACGTATCTAGCCGCTTTAATTGAGACGGGGATCGCCGGCGGGATCTGCATTTGGTTGCGCAATACAGAGCGCATCCCCTGGCATTCACCGCCGAGACTTATTGTTGGACCATATAACCGGTCGCTTGCTGCCCGGCTGCTCTCGCTTCTTGTCGTAGTAGGTATCATCTCAAGCAGCGTGCTGCTCATCGGGGATTGGGTTCTCGCACAGCGAGCAGCGCAAGACCTTATTGAAAAGCAGATGGTTCAGACTTCCGACCAAGTGGCGAACACTATCCCATATTTCATCCAAACTGGAAGATCGATCGAAACGCACATCGCCGAGGAGTTAAGTCCAGCGGTTGAAAGCAAGAATGTCACTGAAGAACAAATGAAGTCGTTCGTTCGGACAATTGCCTTCTTCCGAACACTTGCCGTTTTCGATAAAGAGATGAATCAGCTTGCCGTGTATCCCGCAGAGGGTATTCTGTCTGAAGGGACGCCTTTCGAGTTGGGAGCAGCCTTGGATGCTGCACTCCTGGGCGTCTCGGAAGAGGTGGTCATGCGACCGGACCGGGAAGCTGCTTCGGCTCGGCTGGCTTTCATTACACCCGTCCGTTCTTCTGAAAGCGATGAGCCGATCGGTGCGGTTGTGGGTGTGGTGGATCTAGATACCAATCCCTACCTCCTACCGGTTATTGAGATCATTCAAGGCCTTTCTCCTGGACAAGCTTTCATCATTGATGGAAATGGCACGATCCTGGTTCATAAAGATCCCCGCCGCCTAATGCTGCCATTTGAAGGCAGCGAGGACGGTATCAACCAGGTGATTCTAGAGACGGCTCCCGATGGCACTCGCCGGCTGATCAACATGAATGAAGTCCGCGGTTATCCCTGGCGAGTTGTTGTAACCGTGGCCCAGAGCGAAGTCCAAAAGCTGGCTTTACAAATCGCTACCAATTTGTTCGTCGTTGTCTTGGCGGTCGGCTCTGTTATGCTCGTCGCCGTCTATCTGATCAGCCGGCGATTGACACAGCCACTGAGAATGATGGCGAGTATTGCCCAGTCGATCGCGCGCGGAAACCTGGCGCAGCCGGTGAAAGGTGAAGGTCAAGATGAAATTGGCCGCTTGGCTGTTTCTTTCGAACGCATGCGCAGGCGTTTGAAAGCTCGCCTGGATGAAATGGGCTTGCTTCTTACCGCGAGCCAGCAGGTGGCCAGCTCCTTTAATCTTGACGAATCGCTGCCGCCGATCCTTACCGGGATAAAGGATCTTACTCACTCGGATTTTGTGCATCTTGCGCTAGGTACTGATGAAAACGCTAGCTTTAGCATGGAGACCTACACTGGAGGCGACGACCCCGGAAACTGGTCTGCGCTCGACGCTCAAATTCTCGAGCTGTGTGAGACTTCCGGGCAGTTCACCCTTGAGAATCCGACACGGGCGAAAGCGGTGTTGGATATCCAATCCCTGGCTGTTCCCCTGGAGGCGATGACCGCTGTGGCCCTGAAGAATGAGGATATTTTTGTCGGCGTTCTTTGGATGGGATACAGGCAGCCTCAAGTTTTTACACCAGATGCGTTGCGGCTCCTGTCAATTCTCTCAGGACAGCTTGCGGTCGCCGTAGTGAATGCGCGGTTGTATCAACAGGCGGAAAAAGAGCGCCTGCAGCTCACTGCTGTGCTCGAGACAACACCAGATGCAGTCATCTTGATTGATACCGATGATCGCATATCGCTCGCGAATCCGGCGGCAGAAGTCGTTTTGGGGTGCACAGCCGATGAAGCTTTAGGTGAGTTGGTGGAAGAATGTATCGAGTCGCAAGAGCTGCTCGATTTGCTTGCCGAATCAGAGACCGAATCCCGTTCGGTGGAAATCCGTTTGGATCAAGGGCAAATCATGTTCGCCTCGATTTCGGATATCCTCTCTCCGGATGAAGGCACCTCCGGCCGTGTTTGTGTGCTATGGGATATCACTCACTACAAAAAGCTCGATACGCTTAAGTCGGAGTTCGTCTCAACCGTGAGTCACGATTTGCGTGCTCCTTTAACGCTGATGCGCGGTTACGCCACCATGCTCGGCATGGTCGGGGCAATGAACGAACAGCAGAAGGAATTTATAAGCAAGATCCTCTTCAGCGCGGATCAAATGGGAGAGCTTATTGGGAATTTGCTCGATCTGGGCAGGATAGAGGCTGGTGTCGGACTTGATCTGGAAACCATTTCGCTGGATTCCATCATTGATTCGGTCTTGGACACATATCGACCACAGGCCGTGAATAAGCAGATCAGATTAGATGTGGAGCTTGAAGAGGAGATGGAGCAGGTCGAAGTCGATGCGACGCTCATTCGCCAAGCGATCGCTAATCTGGTCGATAATGCCTTGAAATACACGCCGGCTGACGGCCATGTCACCATCCATGCTGAACAGCAGGAGGAATTCCAGATTATTCAGGTTAAGGATAATGGGATGGGCATCGCTCCCACGGATCAAGCGCGCCTGTTCGAAAAATTCTATCGGGCTCGGGGACGCGAGACATTGAGTATTAAAGGTTCGGGCTTAGGTCTGGCGATCGCCAAGTCCATCGTTCAGCAGCACGGCGGGAGAGTAGCAGTCGAGAGCAAACTCGGTGAAGGCAGCACATTTACCATCTGGTTCCCGATTCGCCAGCCGGACGAGTCCGAAGAAGCTGCAGTGGAGTGAGGCAGCGAAGAACGAAAAATTGACGTTGCATTTCATTCTCTGCTATAATCTGGACAACAACCGAAGAGAAAAGGCGTACATCATCAGGAGTAAGCCGATACGCGCTGACAGAGAAGGAGAGGCAAAAGGCTGAGAGCCCTCCGCAGCGGCAGCGGCTGAACGTCGCCTGATGCGCCCGCCGAAGAAACTGTTCGAACCTCAACAGGAGTAGAGCGGCGCGGGTGAGCCCGTTACAGCGAAGCCTGGATGTTGGTCCAGAGCAATGAGAGCGCTCGTACAGGAATGTGCGGCGAACTGAGGTGGTACCGCGGAGGTTCAACCCTTCGTCCTCATGGACAGGGGGTTTTTCTGTTTAATAGACCTTTTATTACACTATTGAGATCGAGGGATGAAAAACCATCTTCTCGAGGAGGTGGGTAGAGCGATGTCTGATTTCAAGCTGGCGAAGACCTACGATTTTAACGATGTGGAAAGCCGGATTTACCAATGGTGGGAAGATTCCGGTTATTTCACGCCAGAGATCCAACCGGGGGTGAAACCCTACGTAATCTCCATGCCTCCGCCGAATGTCACCGGAGAGATGCATATCGGTCACGCTATGTTTGTCGCCATCGAGGATCTGATGATCCGTCATAGCCGGATGAAAGGCGTTCCGACGCTATGGTTGCCAGGGACGGATCACGCTGGAATTGCCACTCAGCTTCAAGTCGAAAAATACCTTCTGAGGACGGATGAAGTCACGCGGGAAGAGATCGGGCGCGAGGCGTTTGTCCAGAAAACCTGGGAATGGAAAGAGAAATATGGGGGGATCATCACTCAGCAGCTGCGCCGTCTCGGGGCTTCCTGCGATTGGACGCGAGAGAGATTTACGCGTGACGAGGGCTTATCCCAGGCAGTTCTCGAAGCCTTCGTCCGGCTGTATGAGAAAGGATATATTTACCGCGGGACTTATCTGATCAATTGGTCTCCTGGACTCCAGACTGCGGTTAGTGATCTGGAGGTGGAATATCACGAAGAACAAGGCTTGTTGTACTTTTTCAATTACCGCGTGGAAGGGTCTGATGAGAATATCCCCGTCGCAACGACCAGACCAGAAACGATACTCGGCGATTCAGCAGTTGCGATTCATCCCGAGGACAAACGGTATCGCCATCTTATCGGAAAGACCTGCCTTGTGCCCATTCTCAATCGCCAGATCCCGATCATCGCCGATGATTACGTCGACCTGGAGTTTGGAACGGGTGCGTTGAAGATCACACCCGGGCATGACCCGGCTGACTACGAAATCGGTCAGCGGCATAATTTACCGGTAATCAACATACTGAATACGGATGCCACTATGAACGATGCGGCCGGCCCGTACGCCGGCCTGGATCGATTCGAGTGTCGCCAGAAGCTCTGGGCGGATATGGAAACACAAGGGCTCACGTTGAAGACCGAACCCTACACATTGCAGATCCCACGCAGCCAACGCGGCGGTGAAGTCATCGAACCGATGATTTCGACGCAGTGGTTTGTCCGTATGGAGTCGCTCGCCGCGCCGGCGCTGGAAGTTGTGCGGAATGGCCAAATCCAGATAGTCCCGGAGAGATTTGAAAAGGTTTATTACAACTGGTTGGAAAACATCCGCGATTGGTGTATCTCACGGCAGCTCTGGTGGGGGCACCGAATTCCTGCCTGGCATTGCGCTGACTGTGGCGAGATTACCGTCGCCCGTGAGGTTCCCACTCAGTGTGCTCATTGCAATTCATCTGCGATTACGCAGGACCCGGATGTGCTTGATACCTGGTTCTCCTCCGGATTGTGGCCATTCTCGACGCTTGGCTGGCCGGACGATACAGAGGATCTCCGTTATTTCTTCCCGACGACGATGATGGAGACGGGATACGACATTCTCTTCTTCTGGGTGGCGCGCATGATCATGATGAGTCTTGAATTCACAGGTGAGATTCCCTTCGAGGCGATCTACTTGCACGGGCTCGTCAGGGTGAGTGGTGGGCAGAAAATGAGCAAGTCCTATGGGAATGTGGTAGATCCGCTGGAACTGATGGAAAAATTTGGCACAGATGCGCTGCGATTTACCTTACTTACCGGATCGACGCCCGGCCAGGATTCAAAGATGAACCTCGAAAAGCTTGAGGCCAATCGTAACTTCGCCAATAAACTCTGGAACGTAGGGCGATTGATCATGAATACGGTCGAGCGTGATTCACCCAGCCCTGATGAGTACAGCCCACTCTCGAATGCAGACCGCTGGATACTAAGCCGCCTGGCCCAGATCCAAATGAGCGTCGACCGGCTTTTCGAAGCTTACCAATATGGCGAAGCCGGGCGTCACCTTTATGAATTCTTCTGGGGCGAGTTCGCAGATTGGTATCTCGAGATCGCTAAGCTGCAGCTTGATGAGGACCCGGGAGCGGCCGGGCGGACGGTGAAGATCATGGTGCAGGTCTTCGATGCATGCCTACGCATGCTGCATCCCTTCATGCCCTTTGTCACCGAAGAACTCTGGGGGTATCTGAAACGTACTTGTGAGGAGAATAGCGCCGGTTACCAACCGACAGGTGGCTGGGAAGAGGCTCTGATTGTTGCCCGATGGCCAACAGCAGATGAAAGAGCCGCGCAGCAGGTCGTAGATGTTAAGAATTTCCAGCTTGTTATGGATATCGTTAAGGCCATCCGCAATGCGCGTATCGAGAAGGGGGTTGAACCGCGGCGGCGGATACCGGCCGCGATCCAGGCTGGAAATGCAGCGGAATACCTTGCGAGTTCGAGCGCTGCAATCGCCGCTCTCGCCGGTATCGAACCTGAACAGCTTCAAATCGAGGGCGCTCTAGATGAACGCCCGGAGAATGCGCTTGCGCTGGTGATTCATGGGGTCGAAATTTATCTTCCGCTTGAAGGTATGCTCGATCTTGAGTTGGAGAAGCAGCGGCTGCAGGAGCAGCTCACGGAAGCTGTATCTCAGAAGGGGCGAATCGAGGAGTTGCTGGCGGGACCGTTCGCCGAGCGTGCTCCTGAAGATGTCGTCGAAAGAGAGCGCGCGAAATTACGTTCGTTTCAGGAGACTGCTGAAAAAATCAAGCGACAACTGGAAACTTTAGGCTGAAGCAGCGTAAGGATTTGGATGCGTTTTAGACCTCCCGCAGGTTTTTCTATCCTGCGGGAGGTTGGCGGTGGGTCGGGTCTTCGGAATAAATGGATTCTTTCAACATCTTTGTAGAGACGTAGCATGTGCTACGTCTCTACGCGTCCTTCTGGTTATAAACGTGCGGGAGGATAGGAATGCGGGTCCGTGACGGAACGCGGGCCGAAAAAAGGGCCGCCACAACGAAATATATTGATTCTTTCAACCTATCTGTAGAGACGCCCAGCCGGGGCGTCTCTACGGGTTATGAACGCAGATCGGCCGTAGGCAGATATTTTATAGGCGAATGCTCGAACGATGCAGCAGGAGCGCAACCAGCGCCATTACTGAGCTCACGAGCAGGAGAAACGGTGGGTTCAAGATCGTCCTTGTAAACAAGCCGATGATTAAGAAATATCCGTAAAAGCCAAGCGGCACCCAGAAGGCAGGTTTCGGTATGGGTTGTTTGGGCAGCTTCGGCTTGAGCAAGAAAACAAGATCAATGCGCCGCACAGTGTTAGAGCAATCGTTGGCACATACCAAGTTCTGGGGAGCCAGAAGGTAATAAGGGCATTCGTGATGAGCACACCCAACAATCCGATCATTAAGGCTCCCCAGGGTGCCAGCCAGCGACCGACCCAGCCTGGTCGGCGGGTGAGCAGGCGCAGGCCAGCCGAGAAAAAGAACACGACCCAGAACCAAGCCCAAAAGTTAGCGTAGGGAACACCGAAGTACTGCGCCTCGAAGCCTATACCCCAATCCCACATTCCCAACCGGATTGCAAGCGTGTCTGTCGCCAAATCAATATTCAAGGCCAGCAACCCATCCATGATGGGGCGTGCCCATTCCGTCAGTTTCGTCGCATCTGAAAATAAACGGACGCTGTAGAGGATCACGCCCCAGCCGACCCCCACCATGATCGGCACTTCCCCAAGCATTAACGAAAAACGACCATATTGATAGGCCTGTAATTGCTGAATAGTCGCCATCTCCAGCAGCAGCCCGAACAGCACCCCGGCGATCAATTGCCAGACCTTCGGCATCCCTATTTGCCAGGCGTGCTTCAGACAACCGAGGAACATCATAAAAACGATGAGTTCAAAAATCAGGAAGTACGGGTTGGGCATGCTTTCACCTCCGTGTACAAGCCGGATAGTGAAGATAGTTCGAATTGGGATTGAAATCAAGGCGATATCAGAAACCTTCCCCTGGCTAGGCGGTGGGCCAGTCTTCGAAAGATATTAATCCTTTCGACCTATTTGTACAGACACCCCGCCGGGGCGTCTCTACGGGATATGAACGCAGATTGACAGTGGGCAGATAAACGACCCAGCGCCCGCGATTTATCAGCGTGGGCTGTCACGAACGCGAAAATCTGCTATCGTTGTACTTAGTCGAATGAAACCCTTATTTCCCCCAGCAACAGCACGCAGCAGCTATCTGCCCTTAAAGTCGATCGCGCCCGGGGTGATCATCATCGTCGTGATGAACATCATGGCGGTAATGGGGGTATGGCCCTCTGATCCGCTCTGGAGCATGGCCTCATCGGTCATGCTTTTTGCCATACCCTGGGCTACATTGATCGTACTCAGACAATCACCAACAGTATTTGCATACCGGAGCGATCGAGCCGGATTGAATTACGCCTGGGGTGTGCTCGCTGGAGCTATCTGGCGCGGGTTGAGCATGCTCTTTAATTACCGGATAATCTATGCCGGAAGTATTCCCCTGGATGGGATCAGCATGCTCTTTTTCGGGTTGATTTGGGTGCCATTTGTCGAGGAAACCTTTTTCAGAGGCTACATCGGGAAAACACTGAACGCCAACCTGGGTCCGGCAACGGGGATCTTTCTACAGGCGGTTATTTTTGCCTTTCAGCCTGTTCACTGGCAACAGGGATGGCTCCCGCTCATCAGTATTTTCGCATTTGGCGTTATCGCTGGTTGGCTCGTTGAGCGCTGGGATTCAATCTGGGCCGGATGGGGTGCACATGGCTTTGCAAACGTGCTCCCGGGGATCTTGCGCCTATTCGTATAGCCAATATGGGAGCTGTAGATCGAGGCGATCTCATCCGGCTCTTATCATCCAGCCCTGCTGCGTATGATATACTGCCGCGCTTGGAGGTTGCATGAAGCGAAAGGGCATCAATTTGCAACGCTGGGTTTCAATTGCGTTGCTTTTGGGATCTGTCGCGCTTTTCTTTTACCAACTTGTCGCGTTTAGCAGACAGAGATCTCATCTACCCCTGGAATTAACGATCGCGGAAATTCATGTTGGGGGACTCGATCAACCGGAAGCCCTCGAGCGCCTGCTGCAAATCTATAGTTCCCCCATTGAACTTTACTACGATGAAAATCTAATCCTGCTCAATCCGGCGAATGTTGGCTTCCGCCCTGATACGGATGTCATGTTGGCTGCCGCGGAGCTTGAACGGACCGGCACACCTTTCTGGGCTGGGTTCTGGGATTTCCTATGGAAGCGAGCAGGGAAACCGCAGAGCGTTCCATTGAAGGCGGATTACTCGATTACCCAGCTAAAAGAATATCTGCGAGACATCGGCGCGCGTTATGATGAACCTCCTATACCTGCTGAACCCAGACCTGGAACTCCCTTTTTTACACCAGGAACTCCTGGCCGCGTGCTGGATATAGCGCGCGCAGAGGAGCTCATCGGTGCTGTTTTGCGCTCGCCCTCCAACCGCAGCGTAAATTTACCAGTTGTCGGCAACGTAGTCCCTCGGCCTACGTTGGAAACGCTGGAAATACTCCTCAGACAAAATATCGAGGTTGACGATTTTAATGGGTTGGTCGTGATCTATCTGACCGATCTAAGGACGGGTGAGAACTTCCACTTCGCGACTCTCGGTGGAGTGGATCTCGACGTCGAGCCCGATATCGCTTTCTCGGCGGCATCGATCATCAAGATCAACATCATGATGGCCTTGTTTCGCTACGAGGATGAGCCCTTAGACGCGGAGACCGACCGCTGGCTCTTCGAGATGATCACCGAATCCGGGAATGACCCCTCCGATTGGATTATGCAGCGTCTGGAGACGTACGATGTCGCTGGACCGCTGCTCGTAACTGAAACTATCCGGGAATTGGGTCTCGAGAACACGTTCATCGCCGGCTATTATTTCCTCGGGGCGCCCCAGTTAAAGATCTATAGAACACCGGCCAATCGAAGAGTGGATATCGACACCGATCCGGATTCCTACACTCAGACGACGGCATCAGACATGAGCCTAATTCTTGGGGACATCTATGCCTGCGCGGAGGGCGGCGGGACGATCCTGGCGGTTTTCCCGGATGAGATTACGCCGCAAGAGTGCCGCCGTATGTTAGATCTGCTCTCTGAGAATATCCTGGGAACTTTAATCAAAGCAGGGGTGCCGGAAGGTACACGTGTTGCCCACAAGCACGGCTGGCGAAGCTCGCCTCTGGATATGATCGGCGACGCCGGGATCGTGTTCAGCCCCGGGGGTGATTATGTGATCTCGATATTCCTCTGGAATGAGACGGAGATGGTCTGGGAACCTACGTCCAAGCTCATTGCCAATCTCTCGCGGGCGGCGTATAACTACTTCAATCCACCTATTGAATAACCGATTGGTTAGATCCTGGGTCTCACTCCCGGCATGGGTTGTGCGAACTGGACCGTAATACTCCAGAATGGGATATTTGTTCCATCTGGCGGTGACGGTCAACACTGGAGACGAGCTCCCGCTGGATGTATGTTATGAGCGGAAATTTCTCGGAGGAAAGGCATGGCAAAAGGACGCATTGTCGTCGATGAAAACCTCTGTAAGGGGTGCGAATTGTGCATTCCGGTTTGTCCGCAAGATGTGATCAAGATGGCTAACGACCGTTTCACCCCAAAGGGTTATCACCCGGCGGAGCTGGTCGATCCTGACAATGAATGTACAGGCTGTGCGATTTGCTCGATCGTCTGCCCGGACGTGGCGATAACTGTATTTCGCTGGGTACCGGCTGATAAAATCAAATCAACTACGCCTTAAAGGAGGTCCGAAAACGTGGCAAAGGAATTGCTTAAAGGCAACGTTGCTTTCGCCGAAGCGGCAATACGCGCCGGTTGTGAGGCCTACTACGGCTATCCGATAACACCACAGACGGAGGCTTTAGAGCATATGGCCAGGCGGATGCCGGAGCTCGGGCGCGTCTTCCTCCAGGCTGAAAGCGAGGTCGCGGCAATAAATATGGTATACGGCGCCGCGTGCGCTGGTGTGAGGGTCATGACTTCCTCTTCCAGCCCGGGCGTGAGCCTGATGATGGAAGGCTTGTCCTATATCGCGGGTTCCGAAGTGCCGGTCGTGATGGTGGACATTATGAGGGGCGGCCCTGGTCTGGGGAATATCGCTCCCTCGCAAGGCGATTACAACCAGATCGTCAAGGGGGGCGGGCACGGTGATTATCGCATCATCACCCTGGCGCCGGCGACAGTACAGGAGATTATCGATCTGACGTATGAGGCTTTTGACATCGCCGAGAAATATCGAGCGATTGTCGTCGTCTTAGCGGATGGCAGCATCGGCCAGATGATGGAACCCGCCGAGCTGCCGCCGATGCAGGAAGTGCGCAAACGCGAAGATCGACCTTCGTGGTCGTTGACGGGAGCCAAGGGGCGCGATCCACGTGTGATCACCTCGATTTACATCGATCCAGCCGAAGGGGAAGTTTTCAATCTCAAGCTCGTTGAAAAGCAGAAAGAGATCGAGGCGAATGAAGTGCGATTTAGTTCCTTGCTTCTTGAAGATGCAGAAATCGCCATCGTCGCCTATGGGACAGCGGGCCGTATTGCCCAATCCGCCATCAAGCAAGCGCGTGAAGAGGGGATCAAGGTTGGGCTGCTGCGCCCGATCTCGCTGTATCCGTTCCCCTATGATGAAATCGGGAAGATCGCGGATAAGGTGAAGCGAATCCTGGTGGTTGAGATGAGCGGCGGGCAAATGCTCGATGATGTCCGTTTGGCGGTTGAAGGTAAAATCCCCGTCGATTTCTATGGGCGGATGGGGGGGATGCTTCCTCTCCCGAACGAGGTTTTCGAGCAGATCCAAGAACTCAACGAAAAGGCGAAAGCCTAGCCTGGTTTGGAGGCCTTTTAATGACCGATAAGAAAATGGCGGAATCTCTAATTTTCAGCAAACCGGAGAGTTTAACTGAGGTCTCAACGCACTATTGTCCCGGGTGCTCACACGGCGTGGCGCACCGTCTTATCGCCGAAACCATCGATGAGATGGGCCTGCGAGAGAATACGGTTGGCATTGCGCCGGTTGGATGTTCTGTCTTTGCCTACAATTATTTCAATATGGATTTTGCCGAGGCTGCCCATGGGCGTGCACCGGCGATGGCTACAGGTATTAAACGTGTAAATCCGGATATGAACGTTTTTACCTACCAGGGGGATGGGGATTTAGCGTCCATCGGCGCCGCTGAGATCCTGCACGTTGCCGGACGCGGCGAAATGATCACGGTGATCTTCATCAATAATGCGATTTACGGGATGACCGGCGGGCAGATGGCGCCGACAACGCTCCCGGGGCAGAAGACGACCTCCTCGCCGCTTGGCCGCGACGTCGAGACACATGGATTTCCCATGAAGATGTGTGAAATCCTATCGCAATTGGATGGTTCTGCATATATCGTTCGCCGGAGCTTGCATGATGCGGCGAACATCCGTAAAGCGAAGAAAGCAGTAAAACAGGCTTTTGAAGTGCAGCGCCAGGGATTGGGTTTCTCGATGGTGGAACTGCTGGCGAATTGCCCGACGAACTGGGGGATGACTGCGCAAGAATCGCTCGGGTGGATCGAAGAGAATATGATCCCGATGTTCCCCCTCGGTGATTTCAAAATCCATCCAGCCATTGTAAAAAGCAAGAAGGGATAAGCGACACTATGCAGACAGAGATCATCATTTCTGGCTTCGGTGGCCAGGGCGCGCTCTTCGCCGGACAATTGCTGGCCTACACGGGATTGGATAACGGCCTGCATGTAACCTGGTTCCCATCCTACGGCCCGGAGATGCGCGGCGGCACAGCTCACTGTGTTGTGATCATCAGCGACGACGAGATCGGCGCGCCGATCGTAAAGAACCCTGCAGCCGTGATTGTGATGAACATCCCCTCTTTGGACAGATACGAAGCGCTTGTGAAACCGGGTGGGGTGCTCGTTGTAAACACATCTCTCGTGAATCGCAATCCGGATCGAGAGGATATTCAGGTTGTGCTTGTCCCGGCCAATGACATCGCCGAAGAGCTTGGGAATCAGCGGCTGGCCAACCTGGTCCTTCTCGGTGCCCTGCTCGACAGGCTGGATGTTCTCTCTATTGAGCAAGTGGGCGAAGGTTTGAAGGGCCACATCCCCGCTCATCGCCGGAACATGCTCGACGCGAATATCGAAGCGCTTCGCCGTGGAGCGGAACTCAGCAAAGCGCAGTTAGAGACCGCCTGAGTTAAGGTTGTAATTACATATTGAGAATAAAAGGGGCTGCGAGAAAAGCAATTCAGGCAGCCCCTTTTGTTGTATCTGGGGATCGCATTGAGCGCGGAGGTTCAGGGTTTAATCTTCGCCCCGCATTGGGAACATTTCTTTGTCCCCGCCGTAAGGATATAGCCGCACTCACCGCAGGCGACGGGTTGATTCGGACCCAGGGGAGCGCCGCAGGCTATACAGTGGGGTGCGCCTACAGGATTGGCCGTATTACAGTAATCACAAGAAAGCCGGCGCAGTCTCTCCGAGAGATTGTAAGAAAGGCCGAGAGCCTCAGCGGTTTGCGTAATCGTCTGCCAGATGCGGGTTGTGAGCTGCAGGGAGGTGATATCCTGGGCGAGGTCGTCCAGGCGGGAGGCCAGCGACCATGGACGGCGCAGCGCCATGAGCGCGGTCATGCCCAGGCTGGCGGCGACGCCGAACCATTCCTGCTGTCCTAGCTGGACATGGACGCCGTCCTCCACCTTGTTTAAGTGAATCGTGATTGCCGTCCGCCCGCCGGAGGTGTTCCAGCGCGGGGTGGCGATCTGGACGATGCGTTGCTTCCCACTGCCAATTTTCTTCGCTTCAAGGTTACCTTGATTGAATTCGGCGACAAGCGCATCGGCGAAATCAGAGGGGCTCACCGGCCCATGAAATGTCTTCTTGCCCATGGGTTTGTTTTGCATGAATGGGTTCCTTCGTGTGGCTTTTCGTGTGTGTAGTATAATCCGCCGGCATTCGACCTGTAAAGTAGGGAGAACTCGCTTGAAGTTTTTTGCCTGGCTCATGTTCCTCGGATCGGCACTGCTCCTGCTCAGCTCAGCATCGAGCGTGGCGGCCGCGCCGCACGTCCAGGAAGCGACCGTGACCGGAACGCCGGAAGGGCCCAGCATCCTCGTCCCCGAGCAGGTTAATGTGCGCACCGGACCCAGCGTCGACTACGAAAAAGTCGGCGTGTTGATCGCAGGTCAGCGTTCGCCTGCGCTGGGCAGGTCACCGGGGGGGGAATGGATACAGATCTTCTATCCCGGTGTCCCCGGGAATCTCGCCTGGGTTTACGCTCCGTTCGTGGTTTTGGACGCGGACCAGCGCCTGCTGCCCATCATCGAACCGCCGCCGACGCCGACGCCGCGGGTCACGGCGACCATCGATCCAACCCTGGCTGCCCAGTTTAACATCGGTGGTGCGCCGCCCGCGCGGCTGCCGACCTTCACGCCGGCGGAGCCTGTTGTGCCGCCAACCTTCGATGAGACGCCAGCGGACCTCTCCGGTGGGTTTCCACCCATCCTGGCCATTCTAGCTTTGGCCGTTG
>DAOUDJ010000064.1:0-6526 GCA_034430795.1 Anaerolineales bacterium
GAGCCGGATCATATTGCGCGGGAAGGGATGGCCATCATCCGTTAAGGGACATATGGCCGTGCAGTTTCCACAGTTGAAGCACGCCTCGATATTGACGTCTCCATAAGCCTTCAGTTCTTCGAGCAGTGCAGGATCGACTCGTTGGCTCATATCTTTGCTCCCTCTGCGACCTGGTAACGGTAATATTCACCGCACAAACCATCCTCGACGATCAGGTCATATTTCTTCAACGCGGTGATATGCCACAGGATTTGATCGGCGGGAAGCCCGGTGAGTTCCGCAATCTCGGGGACCGGCTTGGATTCATCACGGATGACCTTACACATCGCCCGGCGAAAAGCCTTCTGATCTTTCAGCAGTTGCTGGGCTTGTTCCACGGTCGCCTGATGTTCCTGCCTCAGGTTTTTGAGCATGATGC
This sequence comes from Anaerolineales bacterium, assembly GCA_034430795.1. Taxonomy (GTDB): domain Bacteria; phylum Chloroflexota; class Anaerolineae; order Anaerolineales; family E44-bin32; genus E44-bin32. Next base: position 419 of record DAOUDJ010000064.1, read on the forward strand.
CTCGAGCCTTGGGGTCTGTTTCGCTCATAATGTCTAATCTCCAACAGCCGCTGGTTCAAACGCGATGGCGTCGACCATGGCTTCATACTGATCAATCGTCCAGCCTTGAACGTCTAATGCACGAGTGGGACAAGCGCCGACGCATACGCCACAGCCAACACAGTTCGCCGGGGTGACGACGGCTCTCTGTACTTCTTTACCATCGATGGTCATCGTTTCGAGAACGATTGCATCTTCGTATTGGCAAACCTCAACGCAGGTGCCGGTGCCATCGCAGCGATCGAGATTTACGCGGGCAACGAATGGCTCTAACTCAACCCGCCCCGAACTCAGCAGGACGGAAACCTTGGCCGCGGCGGCAGATGCGGCGGCTACACTCTCCTGAATATTCATCGGACCCTGGGCGGACCCAGCGAGCACAATGCCGGGGACAGCCGTCTCAACGGGGCGTAATTTCGGATGGACCTCGAGCAGGAAGCGATCTGTGCCTGGTGATATCTTCAACATCTTGATCAGGTCATCGATCTGCCTGGGCATGATGCCAACGGCCAGCACGACAAGATCCGCCGGGATTTCGAGTTCCTCTCCCCAAGTCAGGTAGTCCTTCACTTTGACGAGGACCGGGTGCTCTTCGCCTTCGGGAGCTGCGACGACTTCCGGCAGCTCGTCGTCATGGAAACGCAGGAAGCGGACCTTGTTCGCTGAAGCCTCTGTATAGTATTCCTCATGCCCGCGGCCATAGGTGCGAATGTCCTCGTAGATGTCGAAGATGTTGACGTCGGGCAGGCGCTCTCTCAGTTCATTCGCCGCGTGGAGCGTCGCCGTGCAGCAAATACGCGAACAGTAGTTGTTTATATTCCCATCCGGCTGGGGTTGATTGATCCCTTCAATTTGCCGGCTCCCGACGCAGTGGATCATGACCACATTGGCGATCGGATGCCCGTTCCAAGAGAGCTCGTTATCGCCCTCATGGAGGGCGAGGAAACGAATGAATTGTGGAAGGCTCATCACTTCGGGGAGCTCGCCGTAGCCGTATTCACCTTGATAAGGTTCATACAGATTGAATCCGGTGGCGACCACAACTGCGCCGAAAGTGAGTTCGAATTCCTTAGGCTTGTCCTCAAGTGTCATCTTGCGGCCGTCTATCTCTACTTCGAGACGACCGTCCGGGCAATTCTCCCAATCGACTGCCGGTGTCGCTGGGTAGCAGCCAGGGTAGGCGCGATAGATGACCTTTCGTTTCGTGAGGCCATGGTTGTACGCGTCTGCCACTTCGGTCTGGCAAGCTTCCATCGCCGCCTCGGCGATGTCATCGCTTACCCCGCGTGAGTGTTGAACAATCCGCGCCTGGTAATTGCCGACGTAGCCAAACATTCCAACCAATTCCGCCTGGGTGAAGATCGTAATCAGCGGGTGAGTTACAACATCTTCGATGAGTTTGTGCAGCGCCTCTCGGGCCGATTCGCCCGTGGGAAACATAGTCTCCAATTGCGCCATGCGACCACCCAGGAAAGGCGTCTTTTCGAGGAGCGTGACGCGAAGCCCTCGACGGGCGATATCCCATGCTGCTCGTAAACCAGCTACACCGCCACCGATGACCAGGGCGTGTTTTTCAGCATCCAAGCGGATTGATTCGAGCGGTTCGAGGAGACGGGATTTGGCGACACCCGCGGAGAGAAGGCGGATGGCTTTCTTTGTCGCACCTTCGGGGTCATCGTGATGGACCCAGCTATCCTGTTCGCGGATTCCCACATGGTGGTAAAGGTAGGGATTTAAACCGGCTCGGGTCACCGTTCCGCGAAAAGTTTGTTCATGGAGAGAGGGTGCGCATGCGCCGACGATCACCCGGTTAAGGCCGTGTTTAGCGATGTCCTCTTCGATCATAGCCTGGCCGGCGTCCGAGCACATCGACATATTCGTGCGCGTGATAACGACGTTTTCCTCTCGACCCATTGCTTTGGCGACTTTCTCGCATTGAACGACGTCGCTGATATTGCCGCCGCAATAGTAGGTATAAACGCCAATCCTAATTTCATCATCGTTCCGAGTGGTGTTGGAGTTTTGTTTTTCTTCTATATTTTTTGTTTCTGGCATAATTGAAATCCCTCGGTCTATACCACAGGAACAACTTCTTGGGGTGCCTTTACTGCCTCTATGTAAGCAGCCGCTTCACTAGCAGCAGCTCCGGCCAGAACGATGCTGTCCACGATGTCCATGGGCCCAGATGCCGTGCCGGTGACGAACACACCTGGTCTTCCAGTTACGCTTGGCGCAAGGTTTGGTGATGCGATGGAGATGAAGCCGTCCTCGGCAACAGGGACGTCATATAGAGGCTGCGGATCGTATTGGGGAATCATTCCGACAGAGAGCACAACCAGGTCGTGTTGGCGTTCCACGATCCGTGAGCCCTCATCGATGATTTCAACCCGTACGATGGGATTGCCATCTTCATCCTCTGTAATTTTGGCAACCTTGCCCTTGACGAACTCGATGCCCATGGCACGAGCGTTTTGGTAGAACTGCTCGTAACCCTTTCCGAAAGTGCGAATATCCATGTAATAGATGGTGATATCCGCGATTGGGAGTGCGCCCGACAGGAGCATTGCTTGCTTTACAGCGTACATGCAGCACACGCGGGAGCAATATTCCACGCCGAGGGTCTGATCGCGGGATCCTGCGCATTGCACATAGGCGATGGAATCCGGCTCTTTTCCATCACCCGGTCGTAAGACGTGCCCATAAGGCCCCGTCGGAGCAAGCAGCCTCTCGATGACCATGGCACTGACAACATTGGGTAGGTTTCCCGCGCCATATTCCGCCTTGGCATCCGTCGGCGTTGTGTCAAAACCGGTCGCCAACAAGATCGTCTTTGCATGGATTTCCGGCTCCTCAGGAGCCTGGGTGAAGTCGATCGCGTCCGTCGGACACGCTTTCTCGCACTTCCCGCACAGGATGCAATTCTCCATGTCCAAAACAGCGTATTGCGGCACTGCGGTTGAGAAAGGCACCCGAACCACACGATGTGCCCCCAAGTTGAGATCAAAAGTTGACTGAAGATCAATAGGGCAGGCGAATTCGCAAAGGCGACAACCTGTGCAGAGTTCTTCGACAACGTAACGTGGTTTTTTTATCACCTGGACTGCAAACCCATGCCCGTTCTCGTTGACCGATTTCACCTCTGTATACGTGAGCATGTGGATGTTTTCGTGGTGAGCTACCGCGGACATCTTCGGTGTGGTGATGCAGCTGCAGCAGTCGAGGGTGGGGAAAACCTTGCTGAGGGCGATCATCTTGCCCCCGATGCTGGGGTCTTTTTCAACCAACGCTACTTGATAGCCTTGGTCGGCAAGGTCCAACGCGGACTGCATGCCGGCGATCCCTCCGCCGATTACGAGCGCGTCAACATCAAGAATGTTTCTTTCCATAACTCGATCCCTGGGTTAATTCGGTGATGAAGAAGCGGCCGGAGCGCTCTGGAGTTCATCTAGAACCGGACCGATGCCTTCCAGTAATTCGTTCATTCCCTGTACTTCCTTCAGGAATGGTTTGGTGCAAACGGTACAGATCGCGACCAAGCGTAATCTGCGGACGTCGATTCCGCGCTCCTTCATTATCGGGTAGGTTTTGTTGATAATCTCGGCTGTGCGCTCGGCGCCGCCCTTATAGGGGCAATCGGTGCCGCTGAACATCACCAGAATTGCGTCGATGCCGCGCTCGAAGGTTCGCAGATAGAAATCCTCCGCGAACATCGCCGGGCAGACAACGGGAAGTACGTACGTGTTCGTCTCGTAGTCGGTATGAATCTGCCCAACGGAATCGGCACCGGCGTAACCACCGGATAGCGTAGCCAGGATGAGAATCTTTGATTCCCGTGTTTGGGTTTCCGTCGCCATTGTTCCGACCTTATTTCAAGCGTTTGAGGAAGATGCGGTCGTAACCACCCTCGGCGACGAGAGCACCTAAATACTCTTGCCCTACCTTGGTTGCCCAGCGCGGGATGTCCTCTTTGGTGCGGGCATCGCCCGACCAAATTTCAAGGACCTCATCTACTTTAATCGCGCCTATCCCCTTCTTCGCCTCCAATAGAGGACCGGGGCAAGCGCTGCCGCGCGCGTCAACGACTTTCGCGGCTTGTACCTCTTCCAGATTTATCTCAGACATGATTTACTCCTCATCGACTTATGAGATCAGGGTACGAGCATTCATGATGGATCCAAATCCAACTGCGTTGTCGTAGCCTGCTCCCGTGAATTCAGGACCGATTTTGAAGCGAAAGCTGCCGGTCCTGCACAACTATAGCGGGAGCAGCATGAAGGAGTTAGTGAATTGTGTCACAAACTGTATGGGGCTTATCTATCGCCTGCGATAGAAGATCTCGATTGATCTTCACTCGGTGCTTTTGACGGCGGGGGGAGGGTAAATTATGAGTAAAGTTGCTTCTAAAAGAGGGAGTAGGGTGCTATCGATAATACCCCTTGCAGTGGACCATAATAAGACCAGCGCAGCAATCTCCCTTCAGGAACGGACGAGATACCCTCACTTCGCTCGCTATGACGTTTGGTTGGAAAAGGGAGCCTGTATCGCCTGAGTGTCCTTGGTGCACATCGAATGAACTCGTATTGATATATTGAAAATAAATGGCTACGAAAAGGGCTGTCCTAATTTAGTTATTAGGACAGCCCCATGTCAACATATCTTGGATTCGTGATCCACGGAAAGATAGCTGAAGGAAATAGGTATCAGGCTTACTTTGCTTTTTCGGGTTTCCAGACCTCCCAGACTTTCCCAACCAAGCCCGGCCTGGGCGTTAGGGTCGCTTCCCCTGGCGTCCAGCCCGATGGTGTCGCCTCTTTCCCGCCAGATGCACGGACATGTTGGAAAGCCTGCACCTGTCTTAGAAGCTCATCCGTGTTGCGGCCGACGGGTGGCGTGAGCACTTCCATTGCCTGGATCACGCCGTCAGGGTCCATGATGAAACGGCCTCGCAACTCTGTGCCTGATTCCTCATCATACACACCATACAGCATGCCAATTTGACCGCCTTGATCGGAAAGCATCGGGAAGGGGATGCCCCCTTCAACCATCTTCTCGAGTTCGGTTTCGTCCCAAATTTTATGGCTGAATTTGCTATCTGTGCTCACCGAAAGGACATAAACATCAAGCTTCTGGAGTTCAGGATACATGACGGCAACTGCCGCCAGCTCGGTCGGTCAAACAAAGGTGAAATCACCCGGGTAGAAGCAAAGGACAAGCCATTTCCCCCGATAGTCAGAGAGCTTTACTTCTTTAAATCCCTTACCTCGGACATATGCTGCGCTCTTGAAATCTGGCGCTTCCTTCCCCACGCGCGCTTCAGGCATTTTCAAATCCTCCTTAAATGTCATTTTTACACATGCGTTTGCGATAGGATTGTTTCACGGTTCTAATAAGTGTACCAAAAAAGGCGCGATTTAATAATTAATCATAAAACTACACATCTAAAGGTACATTCACCTTGAGACATCATTTCTTTTGCTTACAGGAAATACGTTAGAATAAGTCTTCAACCTCAGATCTCGAATCTCCGAAAGGGAAACATTCGATGGGCTCAGACGATATGTATCATCCAGATTCTTTCCCCGAGCTTCAAAATCCGCCGCGTATTTTGCTAGGTCCCGGACCGAGCATGGTCCATCCCCGGGTGTTGCGAGCGATGGCCAGCCCGCTTGTGGGCCATCTCGATCCCTACTTCCTGGAGGTGATGGAGCGCACCCAGGACCTGCTGCGCATGGTATTCGAGACGCAGAATCAGCTCACCATCCCCATCTCTGGGACGGGTAGTGCAGCGATGGAAGCCTCGCTTGCCAATCTGATCGAACCCGGTGATGAGATTCTTATTTGCATCAACGGTTATTTCGGGCTGCGTCTCGTGGACATGGCTCAGCGGTACGGCGCCGAGATCCAAACGATTGTGCGGCCCTGGGGTGAGGTTTTCACTGCAGATGAAGTGCGAGATGCGCTCGCCCAGAAGAGCGCCAAAATCGTGGCCATCGTGCACGCTGAAACTTCAACAGGCGCCCTGCAGCCCCTTGAAGAAATCTCCCGTGTTGTGCATGAGAATGGAAGTCT
>DAOUDJ010000065.1:0-5381 GCA_034430795.1 Anaerolineales bacterium
GCGTACACCAGACTCATCGATGAGCAGCAGTCCGGGGTAGAGATCCCAGAGCCACGCCCTCAACAGCGGTTCGCTTGTGATGGTGTAGTCCCAGTTGTCGCGGAACCCCTTCTGCTCCGGGATACGGGGTAGCGGGGGAGGGTCGAACGTAACGACCGGCGCAATCACAACCTCGGTTACCAGAACCTCCTCGGCCTTCTCTTCCTCGCCCGCCTCGAGCAACGCCTCGGCCCGTGCCAACGCCTCATCCTCTGCCCGTTTCTTGGCCTCGTCCTCGCGCCTCTTTTGCTCCGCATCGGCCACCGCCTTGGCCGCAACTTCCGCCTCGCGCTCCCGAGCTTGCACCCACACGCCGCGAGCACCCTTCAGGATTGTCTCAAGTCTCAGCGGTACTTCCAAGTGCTTCTTCTGCTGCTTAAGGGCTTCCTTGTGCGCTTCGTGCGCCTTGGTGACGATCGGGCCAAATGTCGACTTGATCTCATCCTTGAGCGCGATCACTTCATCGAGCTTCTTGCCGGCCCGGTCAAAGCCTTCGCGGGTGGCAATCTCGCCGAACCCCTCAATCACTGTCGTCAAAGCGAATGTCTTTTGTTCGATCGCTGTCATTCTGTATACTCCTCCATTTCCTTCTTCGATCGCCCACCTATCGATCGGTAGGGCAACTTCGTCTCCTCATCGATCTCCACCAGCCAGTAGTTGTGCTCATCTGCAAATCGATTGATCACATCCAATACGATCTGCATCTGTTCCTGGCTGCTGTACCTGGTCGGTAGAGGTTCCTCCCGGCCGTCTACGCTCATCCTGGTAGGGTATCCCGAGACCACAGACATGCGCTTCATGGCCTCTTTGATCTCTTCAGCGGTGTAGATCGGCACACCTGAGTCCGGATCAACATCAACAATCTGCTCCGCCAGGTTCTCGCAGTGCCCATGCAACCGGCTGTTCTGACTGCGGAACCCCGTGGACCGCGGCCTCTGTGGCAACCCGAGGCGCACCTGAAGATAGTCACCCTTCTTCTCAGCCTTCTGTACAAGCCCCCAGACGGCAGCTTGATACCCCTTTGGTAGGTCGAATGCTATCTGGTCCATGCGGCCCGTCCTGAGCAGCTTGACGGCAGGGAGGGTGACGGTCATCTCCAGCTCACCTCTTTCTTGAGCTCATAGATGGCCCGGCAGTGCAGGAATATCTGCCAGTACTTGTCGACCGGCTCTACCATGCGTGTCTCAAACCCACCGTCCTCTGTCCGCCCCACGCGCACGATGATGGCCTGGTCTACCTGGTAGTCGTTCTCCCGTAACAGCATGACGTAGGCAGATACCTGGTGTAGCATGTCGGGATAGATGCCGGACTCACTCGTCTTGATGTCGATGAGGGTGTAGAGATCCCCGAGCTTGCAGTACACGTCAGCCGTGCCGCCGAACCTGTGAGCAGCAGATACCAACTGCATCTCACTGTCGATCAGTTTAAGGTCACGACCGCCTATCCAATCCAAGAACCGCAGATAGCCATTCTCTGCCTGGTCCACCACGACGGGGGCGTACTCCGACAGATCGGGCACCGCCTTCTTCAGGTGCGACTCGATCATGTAGTGGGCGCAGTGGCCTATGTCGGCCTTCTCATCGACGTAGGACCGCGTGTCGATGCCCTGGAGACCCATCTTGTTAGCCCAGCCGATAAGCGCCGGCTTCGCCATCATCCCGGTGATCGTGGTCGTCCCGGGTACCCGCTTGCCGTCCACCTTGTAAATCGTGTGTGGTCGATTCTTCTTCATCATCGTCTCAGCCATCTTGTCCTTCGCTAAATATGCCGACTGCTTCGTTGTCTACTGATACTGCATCCTCATCCACGGGGGGCGGATCCTTCTCCAACACCTTCTGCCGCTCTATCACCTTCTTCCGTGTCTCCCGGTGCAGCGCCTTCAGAGCTTCGTCGTTGAAGTTACTGTTGAGCTTCTTGTGCAGGATCTTGCCTTCATCCGGTGAGATCAGATCGCCGTTTGCCCAGTCGATCAACTCAGCCTCATAGATGCCGCGCTGAGTTGAACCACCGCTAACTTCCTCCTCGACAATTTCGGCGTCGACCGTCTCGACAATTTCTTCTTCTTGCTCGACGGGCTCTGTCTTCAACTCCCCGTCAACCGGCATTTCGCTGGCATCGTAGAGACCCTGAAAGTCCTCTGGAAATGCCTCGCGCATCGCCTGAACCAAAGCCACCTTGCGAATCATCGTGGCCGGCTTTTCGGACCACTGCTTCGTGATACTCCCGTCTTTCTTCTTTCCGATGTATTCCGAGAGACTCACAGAGGTCTCCAGCACAATCTCCCAGTTCTTGCGATGGACAATGGCCCAAGCACCTACAAGGGACTCGCCCCCGAGAACCATGGTGCCGACACGCTTCTCAAGAGCGTTCCCCACCTGGACATAGACGCCACTCTCTGCCCCATCAAAGTCCTTGTGCTTGGCCGCCCGCTTGGTGAAAACGTCCTTGCCGGTCACCATCGTAGCCGGGGAATTGTTGGAGTATTTGATGAGATAGGCTTCGCGCAGAAAGGGGTTCAAATGCTGGTAGCGACAGAGACCCATGAACATGGTGATTTCCTGGTCGCTCACATTGCCTTGACCATTCACCAGGTACTTGCGAATGATCCCTGGAGAAAGTTTAACTTCCCCCGTATCGGTTTCATATTTGACCAATCCGTTTGCCATTTATGCACCTCCGTGCGTGGTTCCAAAAAGAGCAGCAACGAGGGCACACATTGGAAGGGATGCCCCCGCGCTGCAAAAACAGGAGGCGAAGCCGGCTATGAAGAAAACCGGCTTCGCTACCCTGTTCTTATTCATCAGTCCTCGTGTCCCGTGGCTTGACGACTTGCTCCTTCTCTAAATCGGGGAATCGTTGCAACATCTCAGCCTCAACATTTTCACGCAGCAAGATTTTCACTTCTTCATTCAAATAGCGCAACAACATATGAGAATGTGTATAGCGGTCGAAAGGAACACTCATCAATCTCCACCTCCTCGCTACTCTGTCACCAAATCCACCCGCGCTCTTCAGGTCGCACAATCCCGGTGTGCCCGAGCTTCTCCTCGACATACGGTGACCGTGTGGGCAGCCCTTCGATCGTGCGCCACACAAACCACAGGTCCCCCAACACTGCCTTGATGATCAGGCGGAGAGCGTGGCCGTGTCGGTGGCTCGGCTTTGCGTCTTTCCACATCACCTCGACCCACTTACCCTCGGTATTCCGGGTCTTGATCATCTTCTCACTGACAGACTTCTGCAGCTTCGCCCGATCGTACACGTCACGATAGGGGCACTCCCGGTTCTTCATCATGCTCTCAGCCATGCGATACAAGGCCGTCCGCAGCCGCTTGTTACCGCCACCCTTCTCGCCCTTCACATATCGCTCATGGCTGGCACAGTGCAGACCGACGTACTTCCACAAAGCCGAGGGTGTCTTTGCCGTCTCGATGATGATGTAGGCCAGAAGGTAGGCGATGGTCTGTGGCCCCAAACTCGGGATTCCCAACATGGCCTTGATGAGTGACTCATCCTTGCGCTCGTTGATCCATTGCTCGATGGCCTTGCTGCGCGGTTTCAGCATCCCTTCGCACAACTCTACAATCATGTCCAGGTTGGTATGCGTGATATCGTCGGCGTGATCTGTTTTACGATCGTATGCCTTGAGCCGATTGTTTGCCATGTACAGCGTTTTCATGACCTGCTCACGGTCATCGACAAACGCCTTCAGCTCTGCCAATTCCTCGGGACGCTCCCGCCAGTTGCCGTGCTTTTTCGTGTGCTCGACAGGATCTATGACAGTGTAGTTTGGCGGGTCATACCCACCACCCTCTGCCTTGGGTACCTTCCTGTCCGTGTCGACGAGAGAGGGATCGCCTTTGTACCCCTTCGCCCGCTTCAGTGCTTCCTTTGCCATTTAGACCTCCGTAAAAATAGAACGCTTTTCCTGCTTGGGTTTCTTGCAATCCCTGGCTCGCTTCATCGAAATGGGTTTCTTCACCTGCCTGGCTCGCTTCTGCTCGATGGGTTTCTTCTGCGGCATGACTCGCTTTGCATTGCTGGGTTCCTTCTAATATTTGACTCGCTTCTTGACATTGGGTTTCTTAGCCGTCGTGGCTCGCTTGGAAACGTTGGGGTTCTTGCCTATTTTGGCTCGCTTGAAGACACTGGGTTTCTTACCTGTCATGGCTCGCTTGTCTTGCGTGGGTTTCTTAGATCTCGTGACTCGCTTGCCCTTTTTGGGTTTCTTGTCATAAATGGCTCGCTTTATCGCAATGGGTTTCTTCTCGCCGCTGGCTCGCTGCGGTATTGTTCGTGAAGTTCAACTATCGCGTCGTCTATGAGTTCGAGATCAGTTTTCCTCCTTTGTGTCGGCGGGATGGTTTCTCTGAGATAATGCCCGGGCCACTTTGAGTTGAATTGATGTCTGTGGTATGCGGGCGTGCGAGATGCGATTCGGGCGAACTGGCCCGTCATTCGGAAGCCTTGTTAGTTTTCACAGAAAGCATAGGGTTTAATCTCTAACACCAGATTCATCGGATCTTCAACCTTCAGAATCGATAACCTACGAACCGCTTCCAGCCAAAGAGTGGTGCTGTCATTACGTTCCGCCATGCTAAGTTTATCACTCAACCTGGCCAGCTTGGAGGTCGCCTGACGCACCATTTCCCACGCTTTTCTTTCTGTCATCGGACAGGTTTCTCGTTAAGCCGTCGCGCCGCCAGCCATTCCTCGATGAGGAGTTTGGATTGGCCACTCATAGAGCGGTATTCCCCTTGCACGGCATCTCTGAACTTCTCAAAGACTTCCGGGCTCACATAAGTTCTGATGATTTTTCGCGTCTCCATGGTCTCAGTTTAGCACGCGATAAAGCCACCGTCAAGCCATTTATTTGCTATGTCGCAACGTTGTTCAGATACGCCCGACAGGCCCCGGAGGCCAACTTGATGCGCGTGAAGTCACCATCGATCTGGTCACCCTGCTTGTAGGTGACAGCTCCAATCGACACATCCGAAAGCGTAGCGGCGTCCACGCCCTGGTCTGTGAGCGATGAGAAAATCGCATCTGCCAAAAACAGCAGGCGATACGCTCTGCCAGTCCATACGGTTGTCCCACCGATTGTGTACGAACCGAACCGTGCTTGATTGTCCTGCATGTTATGCCCCCAGTTGAGTGGATTCTCGAATCGGTCCTATCCCCATGTTGCTGTGCGCTCTCTTGACGTAGACGGTAGCTCGGTTACTCGTGTTTGTGGAGACAGTACACCCTGCCCACTTTGCGTTTATGACGTACTCGCGATCGTAATTGCTACCGTCAACGATGTAAGAATCGATGTCATCTCCGTCATCGTCCTGGAGAGT
>DAOUDJ010000066.1:0-2196 GCA_034430795.1 Anaerolineales bacterium
GACATCCAGGTGAATAAAAAAGTCAAGCAAGGTAGCTAGAAAATCCATAAGTAACCTCTTTACAACGTGATAGGGTTCAAGTTTTAAATGATATCTGGATTCAACGCTCAAGTGCAACGAATAATATGTTCACTTGATCGAGATAGGTTTATCGGATATTTTTGGGAAGATCAGGTTTTCCTTCTCAAATTTCATTAGGCATTAACTTTCAGATTGCCCAATAACAACAAGTATAACAGCCCAGGCCCATACTTGGGCGATTAATAATCACGTTGTGGTAGTCTCGTGCGGCAGGATGAAACCTGGCGGCCTCTGGTTTCCCACGCTTCGCACTTTAACAAACTCTCCATGGCTGTCCGTAATGGTGTAATGGGGACCTCTCATCTTGATAAATGATGTGATTGATCGCGCTGGAAAGGGATGATTTACTTCGATATACGGGCGATTTTATCCGTGGTATGGTTCCTATCCTTGAGGTAAATCATGAGAATTCTGGCTTTCGTTCACGATCGCTACGGGAAACGGATTGTCGAAAATATTTCTAGCCGAGCACCTTCTTCCTGGCAGGTTAACTCGATAACTGCACCACGCTCCCTTCCGCCCATTGTGGACGAGCCTTTGGAGTTCTTATCCCCCGAGATTCCACAAGCCGACCTGATCTTGCACCTGGCGGAGACGGCTCGGGCTGCACAACTACTTCCGGGTTTGGTATTTCTGGCCAAGGCGCAAGTTGTGATCGCTCCTGTCGATAGCGAGGCCTGGCTTCCCTCCGGGTTGCGTCTGCAGCTCAAGCGCGAGTTGGCGGAACAAGGTGTGGAAATCCATTTTCCTAAGCCGTTTTGCTCGTTGAATGAGGCTGGGGGGCTGGATGAGACTCAGGACGCCTCCCCACATCCACTGCTGCAAGAATTCGCCCGCTATTTTGGGCGACCCCGTTTGGAGATTGTGCTCGAAGATGATGGCGAGACCATCCATGAGATCATTGTTGAGCGCGGTGCTCCCTGCGGCTCGAGCCACTATGCTGCAAATCGCATCGCTGGTTTGAAGATGGGCGAAGCTGTCCCTCAAGGCGGTCTGATCTGTCTTCATTACCCCTGCCTGGCCTCGATGCAGCCTAAGACGACCGACGAAGGCGTGGAGACGCTGATGCATACTTCGGGCATCATCTACAACGAATCTCTATCGCGAGCGATTGAAGCTGTGCTGACGGAGGCTGAGGATGAGAATCAGGGTAAGGGGACAGCAGGTAGATAAGCCCGGTCGCTAAACGGCTGCTGTAATAACCCGATGATAACTCCATTGCTATGAGTTTTGGGCAAGCGCGAGTGCAGCCCTAGAATCGACATCGATCATGCCTAAATCCAGGGCTGAAACTCGGCGGATACTTCGTTTACCCTCATCGAGGTTACACTCAGGCAGGCAGATCTTCAGCTCGTGCTGATCTCCCCCTGATTTTCAATGAGCTTCTTCGTTCCAGGCAGCATCAGAATCACAAGCAGCACAGTGCTGATGATTGGCGCTGGCAGGAACATAGAGAAGCGTCCAAGCCGGATTACATCTGTGAGACCTACAGGGTAACCCCCGAAGATGGACATTGAAGCGGCGAAAATGCCCGCAGGGATAACCCAGGATTTACCTTTAATTAAGGCGAAGATAAATACAACCCAGGCTATCGCTCCCCACCAATTGACCATTTGGCCAACGGCGTACATACCAACCATGAAACTTTGCTCAACTGTCTGGTAGCGAGAGATTGCTCCTACACCATCGATGAAAGTCAGTATATAAGCTAGTCCGCTGAAGAACGCCATGGTGAATATTTTCTTCTGCACGCCTCCGATAAAAAGCATGCCAAACCACAACGCGAAGGCAATCAGGAAAACCCAGATCGTGGGAAAGGCCATGCCGATGCTGGCGGGCGGAATAATAGGGAAGAAACCGGCAACGATTTGCACCATCGCCGCTACACTACCCCAACCCCAAGCCCATTCCTTATTGTTCTGGAAGCCGTACAGTACGACTACCCATAACGCCCCGGCGGCCATTCCCACCCATCCTAACAGGGCGAAGACAATACGCACCGTGATGGCTTCATCCGGGCGAGCATCCAGTATTTTCCCTTCAACAGTTGGCATGTAGATGCTTGCTAGAAGGATAATAAGAAGCACTGCTGTCAGAATGCCGACGATGGCCAGC
>DAOUDJ010000067.1:0-17708 GCA_034430795.1 Anaerolineales bacterium
GAGGTTAGGGAATATTCGCACATTCTGATAACCACGAGCGACTGGGATTGGCTCAGGACAGCACCTCAAGATCGTCCGGAGTGGCGAAGTTGGTACACGGCATCTATAGAACCAAGCAATCGCTTCATCCTGCTACAACGAGTTGAGATATCACCGTCACCCGATGAGTGAAGTTGCCAGGTTACTTTCAACACATTCACGCTACTACCCATTGGTTCGGTGCTCGCGTATTGAGTTCTATTAGATTTCGCAATAGGCGGTCTGGAGACTAGGAAAGGTAGTGGTGAAATAGCTCTCGTAATTGATTGAATTTCTCTGTTTAGCTCATGCCCCAGCTCTTTTAGTAATACCAAGTCGATCGTGAAAACTGTAGCGCTGCCAAAATGGTGGGAAGGCTATAGTTCTCATTTGCCTTATTCGCCAGTACTACCTTCTTATTCATTCTCGACTGTTCTAACACGAAATTTTTGGCTGCTCAATCTCCACTTCCTTTTTACCAAAGAGTTGCTCCGGCTCAGCAATAAGCCGCTCGTATTCCTTTTTCGTGCTATCTTTCGTGTGAGCACGCAACTGGTGCGGCAAAATAGTTCTTACATTACAGCTATTTGGAAGGAAGACTATTGACACTACTTGTTCAATGTTATACTCAGCGAGGCGTCTATTGAGCTTGAGTATTTCATCTGAAGATGATTAGGCTGATGTGGCGTGAGCAGCGAGCCAATATATAAAAAGGCAGTTTATGGTTCCCAGAAGTTCGGTGATCAAGGGGTCTTAAGCGGGTTATTAAGAGGGTTAGATGTCCAAATTCTATGACTCCTTTCAATTGGCGGACCGAATTGCTGTGGTGACTGGTTCAGCCGGTTTGCTCGGCTCCGGATTTTGTCGAATCCTTGCAAAGGCTGGCGCGTCGGTAGTCGTGGCGGATATTGACGAAGAAGGAGCAATGCTGGTCGCAGGGGAGATCCAAGATGAGGGTCTTATTGCAATCCCTGCCCAAGTAGACATCACGGATCCAGTCAGTGTAGATAAATTAATCGAATCTGTGTTGCGAGAATACGGAGGACTAAATATTCTCGTCAACAGCGCAGCTTTGGATCCTAAATTTGACCCAGCTCACCATGAGCAGACATCCAATGCTTTTGATGATTACCCACTCGAGGCTTGGAATCAGGCTCTGGATGTAAATCTAACCGGCATGTTCCTCGTCTCACAAGCAGCGGTGAGACCCATGTTGGCGGGAGGCGGCGGGGTGATCATCAATATCTGTTCAACGTATGGCTTAGTGGGACCCGACCAGAGGCTCTACGAGCGTGAAGGTCATCCACCTCAATTCAAACCCGCCTATTACTCTGTCACAAAAGCAGGCGTGTTAGGTTTCACGCGCTACCTAGCGACATATTATGCCGGGAAGAATATTCGCGTCAACGCGCTCACACCGGGCGGGGTTTTCAATGACCATGACGATGAATTTGTCGAGAAGTATGCCGCCCGAACGGTTCTGGGAAGAATGGCGAGGAAGGATGAACTCAATGGAGCGCTTCTTTTCTTAGCCTCGAATGCATCATCCTATATGACTGGAGCGAATCTCGTCGTCGATGGGGGGTGGACGGCGTGGTAACCAAACCCGAGATCCTCGCCATCATCCCTGCTCGTGGGGGATCAAAGACGGTCCATCGCAAAAATGTGCGATCGCTGGCAGGCCACCCGCTCGTTGCCTACAGTATCGGGGCGGGTCTCCAGGCTCAGCTAGTTAGCCGCGTGATCGTCTCCACCGACGACGAAGAGATCGCAGAGATCAGCCGCACCTACGGAGCAGATGTCCCCTTCCTGCGCCCAACTGCATTGGCACAGGATGACACTGTAGATTTTCCCGTTTTCAAGCACGCGCTGGAATGGTTGGCAGAGAACGAGTCATACCAACCTGAGATCGTCATTCAATTGCGACCGACGTCACCGCTGAGACCGCCTGGCTGCGTCGATCGTGCGATTGAAATCTTGCTGGATAATGAGGATGGAGATTCGGTGCGCGGAGTCATCCCCTCCGGTCAAAACCCCTATAAAATGTGGCGAATAAATCCTGAAGGCAACCTGCAGCCACTCATAGATAATGACTTCGAGGAACCGTATAACATGCCCCGCCAGCAGCTCCCACATACCTATTGGCAAACGGGGCATATCGATGCGATCCGGGCTTCAACAATCCTCGAGAAAGGGAGCATGAGCGGCGACATCATCCTGCCGCTGATTATGGATCCTCGCTATGCCGTTGATATCGATACAGCGAAGGACCACGAGCATGCGCAGTGGATCTTGGGGCATTCTGATCTCCCCCTGATCAGACCAGGGCGCAAGGAAAGACCGTTACCTCAAAAAGTGGAATTGGTCGTTTTTGATTTCGATGGCGTCATGACGGATAATCGTGTCTGGGTCGATGCTGACGGTCGTGAGCTCGTTTCAGCCAACCGCGGCGATGGTTGGGGAGTGGCGCGATTGAAAGAGGCAGGGGTTCAGCTCGTAGTGCTCTCGACCGAGACCGATCCAGTCGTCGCCGCGCGCTCTCGTAAGCTGGGAATCAAAGCGATTCAGGGTATCAAGGACAAGGCAAAGGCGCTTCGAGAACTCATGGAGTCTCGAGGGATAGAACCCAACCAAACAATCTACCTCGGGAACGACGTAAATGATGTAGAATGTTTCCCGCTTGTGGCTTGCGCTCTCGTTGTAGAGGATGCCCATCCTGATGCTAAAGCGCGAGCGGATATCATCCTGACGAAGCGGGGCGGTCAGGGTGCGGTCAGGGAATTATGTGACATCTTGATAAGGAACATAGAGGAGTCTTCGACGAATGAGTGAGCAATTCAACATTGGCGAGACTGCCGTAGGGACGGGTCAACCCACGTACGTTGTGGCCGAGATAGGCATCAATCACAACGGCGATCTGGAGATCGTAAAAGGATTGATCGACGCCGCTCATCGAGCCGGCGTTGATGCGGTGAAGTTCCAGAAACGGACTCCAGAATTGTGCGTGCCGCCCGATCAGCAAAAACGGAAACGGGAGACGCCGTGGGGGTATATCACTTATCTTGAATACCGGCTCAAAGTTGAGTTTGAAGCTGCGGAATATCAGGAGATCGACCGATACTGCCGCAAGAAAGGGATCGCTTGGTTCGCGTCTGTATGGGATGAAAACTCGGTAGACTTCCTTGAAGCCTTCGATCCTGCGATCTACAAGATTCCTTCTGCTTCACTTACAGACCATGATTTGCTCCGACATGTTCGCAAGATGGGACGACCAGTTATCCTGTCGACGGGCATGTCCACGATGGAAGAGATACAAGCGGCAGTCGATGTAATCGGGACCGAAGATCTGCTCATCACACATGCCACGAGCACTTACCCGTGTGAACCTGAGGAATTGAATCTGCAGATGATTCAGACACTCAAAGATACTTATCCTTGCCCGATCGGTTATTCGGGGCATGAAGTCGGCCTGATCCCAACGGTTGTTGCGGTTTCTTTAGGCGCTTGTTTGGTTGAGAGGCATATTACGCTTGACCGTGCTATGTGGGGAAGCGATCAGGCGGCTTCGGTAGAGCCGGGAGGATTCCGCCGGTTGGTTAAATACATCCGCGTGACAGAAGCGAGCCTTGGGGATGGGGTTAAACGCGTCTACGATAGCGAGATGTCGTCTCTGCAGAAGCTAAGACGAGTGAAATCCTAGAGGCGGGTTTCTCTTTGAATTTACCTGCACCCTCGCTGTATCTCAGGCAGTGGAAGGCGGATCGACGGCTCAACAATCAGGTTGAGAAGGTCGATGCGTACCTGAAGGGATTGGATGGGCTTAAAGACCAGCATAGCGCGCCGGTTCTTTTTTTTAATGCATCCACAAGAATTCATCGTCTCAGTTTGAATGGTGCCTACAGCCTGCTCGCCTCATGGGCGCTGCGAGCTGCCGGCATCCCGGTTCGGTATGTCGTCTGTCAACGAGGGATGCAGCAGTGCATCCTGGGTACTCACCAAGATCGGTTGGATTCTCCACCGCCATGCACGCGCTGCACACGCTTCAGCCAGAGACTTTTTCCACAGGAATTGACGATTCCCCTTCGTTTTCAACAAGAAACGACCGATACCATAAGTTCCATGCTCCAAGATCTCACTTTCCCTGAGTTGGCTGCATGGGCTTTTCAAAATATTCCCTTCGGCGAACTCTGTCTTCCTGGTCTCAGGTGGGCGCTACGGAGCCACCAAATTCCAGATAAGCCAGCGATACGGCAGCTATTCAAACAATACATCCTCTCCGCCTACAGCTTGTATACGAAGTTCGTGGAGATCGTGGACCGTGAGAAACCGCGTGCGTTAGTAGTGTTCAATGGGATCTTCTATCCAGAAGCTATCGCCCGCTATGTTGCCCAGAATAGAGGTATTCCTGTCATTACTCATGAAGTGGGGTTGCGCCCATACACGACCTTTTTTTCTCATGGGGATGCAACTTTCCGTCAGGTAAATCTCGATGCAGATGCCTCGTTAACCTCGTCTGGGAATGAACGTTTGGATCAATATCTCTCCGAGAGATTTCAAGGAGATTTCACCATGGCCGGCATTCGATTCTGGCCGAAGATGGTGGATCTCCCCAATTGGCTTCTCGAGCGGATGAAGAAATTTAAACAGAGTGTTGTTGTCTTTACGAATGTAGTCTTCGACACCAGTCAAATACATGCGAATACACTCTTCTCAGATATGTTCGCCTGGCTGGAAATGTTGAAGCCGATTATTCAATCTCATCCGGAGACACTCTTCATCATCAGGGCACACCCTGACGAAGAAAGACCCGGAAAACGAAGCCGAGAATCTGTAAAAAGTTGGATTGCGGACCAAGGACTTAGCGAAGTCGAGAATGTTGTCTTCTTTGAGCCGGGCGATCCAGTGAGCTCCTACGAATTAATCAACCATTCGAAACTCGTCCTTATCTACAATTCATCGATTGGACTTGAGGCATCAATCCTGGGTTCGCCGGTTCTCAGCGCAGGTCGAGCGAGATTCACTCAGATTCCAACGGTGTTTTTCCCTGAATCCCGGAATAAATACAAAGAAAGATTATTGGGATTCTTAGATGCGCAGGAAATCGAGGTCCCCCCATCGTTTCGAGAGAACGCGCGCAGCTTTCTTTTCCATGAATTATTTGCAGCCTCCCTGGACCTTTCGGAGTTCCTTGAGCCGGATGAGTCCCTTCAGGGGATGGTCACTTTATCAGGTTTTTCCCCAGATCGTTTACGAGATTCCAATTCATTGGAAACCATACGGAACGGCATACTGCATTACACCCCGTTCCTGCTGAGTCTAGATGTGGAAGCAGAGAGCGGGTGACTCAAAAAGCAATCAAATCCAGGCAACGACGGCTTAGCTACACAGGTCCATAAGCCATGCCTACGGTATAATGGACCGGTCGAGGTGGAACTATGAAGATTGATTACCAGGAAACAACGGAAGATCTACAAACGAGGATTGACATACACGAGAAATACGGCGCC
The DNA here is from genome assembly GCA_034430795.1 of Anaerolineales bacterium. GTDB lineage: Bacteria > Chloroflexota > Anaerolineae > Anaerolineales > E44-bin32 > E44-bin32. The sequence goes on from DAOUDJ010000067.1 coordinate 5,526, forward strand.
CGGGATATTGACGAGTGGATGTTGGAGTTGCTGAAGCCCCAGAGGGGAGATCGCATCCTCGATGTCGGCTGCGGAGCCGGCAAGCAGTGCCGCGCTTTCCATGAATATCTGGAAGGTAAGGCACAGATCACAGGGGGGGATGTTTCTGATGAATTGTTGGGTAAAGCCGAGGAACTTAATCGTTCCTTGGGGGAACCATTTACGATAATGAAATTGGATTTCAACAAACCTTTCGAGTTTGATGCAGATGTGTTTGATCTCGCCTCGTGCTGCTTTGCCATCTATTACGCAGAGGATATTCCCTTTACAATCTCAGAGATGCACAGGGTATTGAAATCCGGCGGCAGGCTTTTTACCACGGGACCGATGCCCGAGAACAAACAACTTTTCTATGACATCATTAGAGAAGCCACTGGAAAACCGATTCCCCCGATGCCGGGCAGTTCTCGTTATGGGTCGAAAATTTTTTGCGCAATAAAAGATCTTTTCACCGATGTAGAAGTTCATATCTTCGAGAATCCATTGGTCTTTGAAGACCTGCAGCCATTCCTCGACTACACACGCGCATCCCTATCTGAGGATCGCCTACTCTGGAAAAACCTTTTCACAGGGAAGGATGAATTTGAATCGGTCATGGATGCGATCCGGCGGGTTGCCGAAGAGAAGATAAAAGATACAGGTGAACTGACGATGACCAAAGTCGTCGGCGGTTTCGTCGCCACGAAGTAACCGGAGAGCCAACAGTGTATTTATTTGGGAAGAAGATCTTGTTCCTCGGTGCACATCCCGATGACATTGAATTGGGCTGCGGGGCATTGCTTTCTAACATCAGCAAGCGAGTGGATATCCTGGCCGTCACGCTTTCAGATAACCAAAAGAACCCCTCCCTTGATAAAGTCGTTGATGAACATTATCGAAGCATGGAAATCCTGGGTGTCGGTCCGGAGCAGGTTGTCCTGGGCCCGTTCGAAACACGCAACTTTCCCCGCGATCGACAAGAGATCCTGGAGTTCTTATTCGACCTCAATCGCAAACATCGCCCGGATATGGTCTTTGTGCACACTCAGGCCGACATTCATCAGGATCACAGCGTTACGACAATGGAAGCTCTACGGGCATTCCGGGGCACGACGGTGTTAGGTTTTGATGTGATGCGCAGCAGCTATGGATTTTTCCCGCATTTTCTGATCGAAGTCACACAGGAAGACGTCGAAAAGAAAGTCGAAGCTCTAGCGGCCTACGAGACATATAAAGACAAGTATTACTTCTCATCCGAGATTATTCGATCGACCTCTGTGCGCCATGGATCCCTGGCCGAACGCCCCTTCGCAGAGGGGTTCGACATCTTGCGTGTCATCGGAAACTTTGGGCTCGATGGCTAGAATCTGCCCATAAATTCAAGATCCGGCCTTAGCTAGAGATTGCAATAAGAATCGATCTCCCTCATATATGAAAACTTCGTGATGTCTACTTCCGATAAAGGCACATCTCCCAACCCGGTATGTTCGATCGTTATTCGAGGATTCAACGAGGAGAAGCATATCGGGCGGCTGCTCAGCGGTATCCTCGAGCAGAAGATGTCCGCTATTGAGATCATCCTGATTGACTCCGGGTCTACGGATGCAACGTTGGCTATTGCCTCGCGGTATCCAGTGCGAGTCTTGTCTATTCTTCCTGAAGAGTTCACATTTGGCCGATCGTTGAACATAGGATGTTCTGCTGCACAGGGTGAATTCATCGTTCTTGCCAGCGCACATGTTTATCCGGTTTACCCGGATTGGCTTGAGCGCTTGCTAGCGCCCTTTGATGATGAGAAGGTCGCGCTTGTGTATGGAAAACAGCGTGGAAACAAGACGACCCGCTTCAGCGAGCATCAAATATACGCGAAGTGGTTCCCGGAGACCTCAAAATCTCGCCAAGAGATTCCGTTTTGTAATAATGCAAACGCGGCGATCCGCCGCTCATTGTGGCAAATGCGGCCTTATGACGAAGAGCTGCCCGGCTTGGAAGATCTAGACTGGGCAACATGGGCGATGGAAGAAGGTTTCCATATTGCATATGCTGCGGAAGCCGAGATCATCCATGTGCACGATGAAATGCCAAGAGCCGTGTTTAACCGCTACCGCCGTGAGGCAATGGCGCTTCATCGGATCAGACCTCAGGAAAGTTTCGGCCTTGCTGACTTTGGGAAGCTCTATATCTCCAATGTGATCAGCGATATCTGGTATGCACTTAATCAGGGCGAAGCGCTCAACAAACTCTGGGAGATTCTCTGGTTTCGTTGGATGCAATTCTGGGGGACGTACCGAGGCTTCACGATTGCAGGCTCCTTGACCGGGGAGTTGAAGGAAACATTCTATTACCCTCAAAGTTTGCGGAAGAGTAAGATATCCCGGGAGAGAGAAATTCAACCCATCGAGTATGGTATTGTTTCTGAAGACCACTCGATAGGGGATGCGGAATAATTTCATAATTTTAGGTTTTGGATCCTGATGGTCTAATAGATCCAATGTTTTCGAGATAAGATGGGAGTTCATTGTGACTTCTAAGTCGGCGGTTGATCCAGGGATAGTGGCTCTCGTGCCCATGCGGCATCACTCTGAACGTGTCCCAGGAAAGAATTACAGGCTTCTCGCTGGCAAGCCTCTCTACGGCTATATCATCGAAACGCTGCTAGCATGTCCGGAAATTAATCAGATTGTCGTCGATACAGATAGCCCGGTCATCGAAGAAGGTATTTCTGACCAGTATCCATCGGTCACATTGATCCAGAGACCGGATCACATATGCGGCGACGTGGTTCCGATGAATGAAATCCTGCTCTACGACATCGAGCAGGTACCTGCCGATTTCTACATCCAAACACACGGCACAAACCCTCTGTTACGTGCAGAGACGATCTCGCGGGCGACCCAGACGTTTCTTGCCGATCGAGAACGGACATCATTGTTTTCTGTGACTCGGATTCAAACTCGGCTATGGTCGGAAGACGGCAAACCCCTGAACCATAATCCCAAAGAGCTTCTCCGGACCCAGGATCTACCGCCGGTCTACGAGGAGAACTCATGTATTTATTTGTTTAACCGGCACACTCTCATCGAAAGTAAGAACCGGCTTGGGGAGAGACCACGGTTATTTGAGATTGACCCCTCGGAAGCCTGGGATATCGATGATGAATTAGACATGGCTGTTGTAGAATCGTTGTTAGAACGAAGAGCGAAATTGGATTCAGGAGAAACTTAACCGAATGGGTTTACGCGTCCTTTTATCAGCCCCATATATGCTTCCGGTATTCGAGCGTTTCCAGTCGATCTTTGATGAGTTAGGCATCGAGTTGGTACTCGCAGAAGTTGAAGAGCGGCTCTCGGAGGATGAGCTCTTGGGATACGCGGACTCGATCGACGGTGTCATTTGCGGCGACGATCGTTTCACCGAAAAAGTCCTCAAAGCGGCAGCTCCACGTTTACAGGTGATCTCCAAATGGGGGGCGGGAATCGATTCGATCGACACAAAAGCGGCAAAGGAACTGGGCATCCAGGTCTTGAATACACCCGGGGCGTTCACCGATCCGGTGGCAGACAGCGTGCTTGGCTATATTCTTGCCTTTGCCCGCTCTCAGCCGTGGATGACTCAGCAGATGAGAAAGGGAGAGTGGGAGAAGATTCCGGGGTGCGCCCTTAGCGAGTGCACATTGGGGGTAGTGGGGGTAGGGAAGATAGGAAAAGCTGTATTGAATCGGGCACAAGTTTTCGGTATGTGCCTTCTAGGAAACGATATCGTAGAAATTGATTCGGGGTTCATCTCCGATGTAGGGGTCCATATGATAGCCCTCGAGAATCTTCTCAAGCAAGCTGATTTCATCAGCATCAACTGTGATCTTAATCCCACCTCGAGGGGATTGATCGATCGCGGGGCGTTCGGACTTATGCAAGCAAATGCTGTGCTCATCAACACAGCCCGCGGTCCAATCGTCGTCGAGGACGCATTAATCGAGGCGCTCCGCGACAAATCGATCGCCGGCGCAGCACTGGACGTTTTCGAAGAAGAACCGCCGCCTGGAGATAGCCCTTTGCGTGCGATGAACAATGTGCTGCTCGCGCCACATAATGCCAACAGCAGCCCAGATGCCTGGGAGAGGGTGCACCTGAATACGCTCCGTAACTTGATAACTGGATTGGGGCTTTCCATTCCCACAAGCTTACTCAAGATGGAATCAAACGGACAGAAAAACTCTGAAAGGAACTAGTTTTTTTTAATCGCATCTCTATTTTGATTGGGGTGCGTGGGTCAAGGAGTACCACAATGGAACGAATTGTTCTGATCACCGGCGCGGCAGGGGGAATTGGAACCGCGGCAGTTATAGCCTTCAACAAGGCAGGTTGGACCATTCTGGCTGTGGATCGATCTGAAGAGGGCGTTTTTCCGGAAGGCACGACTTTCTTCAAGGCAGATGTGTCCGAACCCGCTTCTGTTTCCGAGTTATTTACGACTGTTCAGGAGAAGACGGATCGCCTGGATGCCCTCGTCAACAACGCAGCCATTCAGATTTGCAAACCATTGGTCGAAATGCATGTAGACGAATGGGATGCAGTCCTGAATTCCAATTTGCGCTCCGTTTTCCTGATGGCAAAAGAGGCTTTTGGCTTGTTGAAGATTGCCAGGGGCTCAATTGTTAACGTCAGCTCGGTTCATGCAGTGGCCACATCGAAGAATATTGCTGCCTACGCGGCGAGCAAGGGGGGCATGGTAGCGCTTACGCGCGCAATGGCGATTGAATTTGCAGAGGCAGGTGTGCGAGTGAACGCCATCCTACCCGGTGCAGTTGACACGCAGATGCTGCGGGAAGGTTTGAGTAGGGGACACGTAAAGGATTCCAATATCGAAGATCAATTGAACGATCTTGGACAGCGAACAGTGATGGGGCGCGTCGGGGATCCCCGCGAGATCGCACAAAGCATTCTCTACTTGGCTGATGAGGAACAATCTTCTTTTGTGACGGGCCATGCATTGGTCGTGGATGGTGGCGCGACGATCCGGTTGAGCACTGAGTAGGGGATTTGCATCTCTGCCTATCGAATGCGGTCTCCGGTGGGGGGTTGTAAATTGAGTTTGGTAGGTACAATGTTGAGGGTATTCATTACAGATATTAGCTGACGCAGGTCAAGCCTCACAGGGGCTATCGAATTAACAAGCAAACCCCATTATGTGGTCATGTAATTGATCACCAGAGACTTCCATGTTCTTTACCGCTTCACATTTGAGGAAAGATAATAAATACTATTCTGGGTTTATCTCATGCTCTTATTAATATCTATCCTTACATTTCTGGCGGTTTTTCTCCATTTCTTCGGTCGATTTGAAGCCCATGAGAGAAGTAATTTCAATGGACGAGGTGCGTTCATTAGTGCATCTGTTATCTGGGGGGTATTGGTAGCTTTCACTCTGGAGACTCTCAACCTCTTAAATGCGATTTCGGAAATCTGGCTCGGATTTGCTTGGGGAGCGCCGTTTCTAGGAATCGTCTGGATAATCAGACGGAGTGGTTCCCACAGAGTAGCTTACCAAGCGTTTAAACAAAGCCATCAACGTATCCCATGGCTTGGTGTTCTTGTTTTCTTTGGTATGGGCATCATCGTTGTAGCCCTGCTCATTATTGCGATCATCTCCCCGGCGAACAATGCCGATTCATTGCTCTATCACATGACCCGAGTTATGCATTGGGCTCAGAATCGATCCCTCGACCACTACCCAACAGCCTACCACCACCAATTAATTATGCCTCCCTGGGCAGAGATGGCGATCTTGACCCTTCGAACCTTATGGGGAAATGATCGATTTGCTAATTTGGTTCAATGGTTCAGTATGGTCGGCTCAGCGGCAGGGGTGTCGGCTCTAGCGGCAATGTTGGGGGCGAGGTTCCGAGGTCAACTCCTTGCTGCGGTATTTGCGTTGAGTATTCCAATGGGCGTTTTGCAGGCAACCAGTACGCAGAATGACTATGTTGTTGCTTTCTGGCTAGTATGCCTGGCTTACTTTGTGCTGTTGAGTAAAAAGCGTCCGCTCGACAGTGTGGAGAAGCTTATTATGGCCGGGGCAGTCGGGTTAGGAATGCTCACTAAAGTCACTTTTTATATTTATGCGCTGCCTTGGCTTGCATGGTTTCTCTTCTCCCAGAACTTTAGGGCGAACAGAAGGCGATTAGTATTTGAACTTGTAGTCATGACTCTCATAGTTGTCACCCTCAACCTGGGTTATTGGTCGAGGAATCTTTCGACATATGGAACACCTTTTGGACCTGGAGACTTCGTCAGCAGTTTTGCCGCGACGGAGATCTTGCCGCCTGAGGCATCAGCGAGTAGGGATCCCTCAATTTCGAAAAATTGTACAGAGCCAAGTATTCCATGGCGTATTTATTCTGCCGAAGTGAAGATGATTGGTCGCAATCTCATCACGCCATCAAACACCATCAATCAGTGGTTTCGAGAACGAATGGCGGAATTCCCATGCGCCTTTGGGTCCAATTACGCCACAACAATGACCGGGGCAATATGGAACCACGAAGACACTGCAGGGAACTTTCTACATACCGGGCTCGTTGGTTTCTCGTTAGTGTTGCTTGGTCTTCAGTATCATGACGCTCGGAAACGATATGTGATTACGTATGCTTTAATGAGCCTTATCGGTTATTTATTACTCCCGGTTATCATCGGCAATGGTTCCAGTCTGGTAAGTCTGCGTTTTCAACTGCCTTTTTTTGTAATGTGGGGACCCATATTCGGTTCGGTGCTAGAGGGGTCTACGAAACTATGGCTCGGGTGGCTGGCTGCCATAGGGCTACTTATTGCGGCCATGCCATGGGTATTCTTTAACAATACGAGACCTCTCATCGGGGCTCAGCCCTGGACGACACGTCTCCCCAGTGTTCTGGGAACCCCCTCTGGAGAGATTTTGTTCGCCATGAATCTTGGGGCTTATGATGAATACCTTGAGGTTGCTAAAACTATTAGGCAGTCCGATTGCAAGGATATTGGTTTAGTACTCGATTCGCATGACTTCGAGTATCAGTTATGGTGGTTGCTCGATGCACCCCAGAGTGGGCGTAAAATGAAGTCCATTGAAACGTTTTCCAGTTTAGCCCGTTATCTTGATCTCACCTATGAGCCCTGTGCAATAATCTGTACACTATGCGGTGATAGATCTGAGTACGCGGGGATTCCTTTGGCTGAGCGCTATGGATCCCTAAGTCTCTACCTGGAGAATTGATGGGCTGTTGTTTCTAGTAATTGCTTCCGATTCCTTGCGGTATTGTAAGGAGTTATCTTGACACAATTGTTATTCATGAATGTAACTTTTTCAAATCCCACGGAGTCAATCACTGGGCAAGCTCGATGTGAGCTGATACAAAGTGAAGGCGTTTGAGATGCTGGTCTTTCTGCCGCTCCTGAGCTTCGTCGCCATATTTATCTATCTCGGACAGGTTCGCCCAACTTGGGGATGGCGGCTGACTTTCTTACGGGCTGCGATAATTTCAGGCGCATATAGTGTTTTGTCTCTTGAGACTCTCAGCCTTCTCGATGCTGTTATGCAAGTTGCTCTTACGATAGTCTGGTCGCTGCCACTCCTGGGTCTATGTTTTGCGCTTGGTTTCTTATGGCGTCGCGATCGAGGATTACGCCTCCCTGCGTTCACCTTTCCTGAAGGCTGGTTTGATCGCGCCCTGGTACTTGGCATCGTCCTCGTCTTACTTATCACCGCATTGGTTGCTTGGGTTACTCCCCCACAGACATGGGATTCCCTGAACTACCATATGAGTAAGGTGGCTCATTGGGCGCAGAATAACTCTGTGAAACCTTACGCATCAGGCGTAATCGTCCAAAACAGTCTTCCGCCTGGCGCGGAGTTCAACATCCTGCATTTGTATATCCTCACAGGCGGAGATCGGCTCTCAAATTTTGTGGAATGGTTTGCCATGATTGGGAGTCTCGTCGTAGTTTCACTCGCGGCGAAAAAGTTGGGGGCTGGAGAGAGTGAGCAGATCCTATCCGTCGTATTCGCTGTGACGTTACCGATGGGGATCGTCCAAGCGTCGAGCACTATGAACGATTACGTCGTAGCCTTCTGGGTAGTCTGTGCTGCCGTTGAAACGCTCATCTTGATGCAAGATCGTCTTAATGTTACGAACATCCTTATGTTGAGCGGGGCAGCTGGTTTGGCAATCTTTACCAAGCCGACCGCCTATCCATATCTTTTTCCATTTGCATTGCTCGCTGCTTATGTGATCTTCAAAAAAGGTGGGTGGAAGAAGTTTCTTGCATACGCATCCCTGGCGATTGGTTTGGTGGTTTTTATAAACGCGGGGCACTTCCTTCGGATCGTGGATCTCTATGGGACACCTTTCCCTGAGGATCAAATCGCCAGGCATGCTAATCAGATGCGGAACCTTAAGGGGTTGACATCTAACACAATTAGGAACGCCTCACTTCACCTAGGGACACCTTCGCCGCATTTGAATAAAGCCATGGCAATCTCCATTAATCAGATCCATGCGTGGCTGAATATCGATGTTAATGATCCTGGAACAACAGCCTTTACTAGTTTTCGATTAAAGAAACCTTCTACAAATGAGATAACTGCCGGAAACTCAGCCCATATGTGGCTGCTGATAGTTGCATTTGGTCTTCTATTGTTCCGACGACGGAGAATTCCAGAATCTGTAGCTCTATACAGCATTGTTGTCATGCTGACATTCCTGACCTTCGCTTTCCTGTTCAAATGGGAGCCATTCGCCAGTCGTTTCCACCTGCCATTCTTCATTCTGGTGGCTCCTGTTGTGGGGCTCATCCTATTCAGAACCTTGCCAAGCTGCATCGCTCAAATAATTGGGTTAGCACTGTTGGTTTTGTCTTTGCCCTGGCTATTGAGCATTCAATCCCGGCCGTTGGTTCCTAATGCATTATCTACCGTAGGAAGTATCCTTAATGAATCACGTGAGGTTTTATATTTCGCAGTTGAACCTGGTTATCGAGCGCCTTATGTTGACATCACGGAAAGGATTACAACTGAAGGGTGTACATCGGTCGCATTAGCAATCTCTGGAGCGGGGGCGGAATATCCTTTTTGGGTTTTGTTGGGCGCGCCGCGAGATGAATTGCAAATTGAATGGCTCGTATCAGGCACGCCGTCCGCAGCCTATAAAGACGCTGACTTTAAAGCTTGCGCAGTTATCTGCGACAAGACTTGCCCATCTGAGTGGGAAGAGGTGAATGGTTTACCGCTTGCGCACAACACTGCGGGATTCCGTCTCTATATGGACAGCAAGGTAGAATGAGACTTGGTACGCAAACAATCATCTATGAGTGCACCGAGAGATCTAGTCTACGCTATAAAGAAGCACATCCCCTTTCCGCTTTGGCGGAAGATGACGGCGCCTTATTGGTGGTGGTATAACCGCGCGAACCATCAACTAGCGGCATTCTTAAGCACGCGACGTCGGAAAAGTGCAGCGAGGATCGAAGCCTTTCGAAACAAACACAAAGGCGAACGCTGTTTCATCCTCGGGAATGGTCCAAGTTTGAAGCACACTGATCTGAGTCTGTTAAAGAATGAGATTACCTTTGGGATGAATCGGATTTATCTGCTCTTCCCAGAGATTGGATTTCCTACAAGCTACTATCTCGCAATCAACACATTGGTTATCGAACAGTGCGCAAACGAGATCATGGCTTTGGAAATCCCTCGTTTCGTGAGCTGGCGCGGTCGAAAATGGCTCAGCCACGGTCCCGATGTTATCTACTTGGATACGGACTATACAGACCCCGCTGATTTTTCGCGGGATGTATCTGGACGGGTTTTCGAAGGGTCAACCGTGACTTACGTTGCACTGCAGCTTGCTTTTCATATGGGTTTCGAAGAGGTGAATCTCGTTGGGGTGGACCATAGCTTCACGACCAAAGGAAAACCGAATGTAACCGTCGTTTCCGATGGGGAAGATCCCAACCATTTCTCCGCCGAATATTTCGGGAAAGGGTACCGCTGGCAGCTCCCAGATCTGGAGGCCTCGGAAAGGGCATATCGAATGGCGCATGAAGCGTTTACAGCGTCCAACCGAAGGATCCTAGACGCAACGATTGGCGGGAAGCTTGATGTCTTCCCTAAGGTCAACTACATAGATTTGTTCTAGGAGGTAGGTTCAGCAATATTATTTGATCGATGACCGTGCATTACTTCGTAGTGCTCCATGGGGCATAAGAGCATAAGGAAGGAAATGAATTTTGCTCCAATAACCTAGATTAGGTAGATGAATGAAGAGTGCAGAAGCAACATCGAAAATGCCTTCCAGGATAATGATGTGGGCGGGGATCGTCCTCGGCGCCTTAATGATGATCCCACTTGGTGTGCATGCATACTTGGGTGGGTTCGCGCGCTACATCGCCGACGATTTCTGTACGCTGGGCACATTGCGTAGATTGGGATTTTTCGGTAGTCAGGTGAATTGGTATGAAAATTGGTCGGGTCGATTTTCTTTCACCCTCATAGTGAATCTGACACAGTTGGCAGGTCCAAAACTCACACCGATCCTACCCGCGCTCGCTTTAGTTTTATGGCTTCTCGCGGTCACATGCTTGATCCTCCGCTGGCAGCGTTGGTTGCGGACAACCGCTTCCATCATTCTAGCGTTCGCACTTTCTGGACTAGTGATCTTCGCGACGCTTGAAGGGTCTCCGAATGTCTACCAGTCGTTGTACTGGCAAACCGGGATGCTGACATACACGCTTCCACTCATCCTGCTCACAGCGTATCTCGGGTGGTTTCTCTTCTTTGCAGATGCGCATCCAGACAAAGTCCGACACTTCTGGGCAATCCCAGCCAGTGGAGTTGCAGCTTTTGTGTTCGGGGGTTTTTCGGAGACCTATGTAAGCGTACAGACTGCTCTCCTCCTTGCACTATTCATCCTATCGACGATCATGCTTAAGGGGAAGAAGCGACGTCAGGTTAATGCTTTCTTAGGGGCAGGGATTGTTGGTTCGATTCTGGCAATGCTTGTAATCGTGATCGCTCCAGGTAATTTGATCAGACGCGGCTTGATGCCCCCATCGCCAGACCCCTTAGAGCTTATCAAGAAATCCCTCTTTGATGTTTATATCTTTTCAGTCATAAGCTTTCGACGACAGCCGTATATTGTTACGTTATCTGTAATCCTGCCAGCCCTCGTTGGTTTCCTCACATATCAAGGGGGCATCCTTAATAAACCTTTACGCTTGGGTGATTGGGCTCGGTGGCTTTGTCCGCTTGTTGTGATCCCGGTTTTGACCGCGGGGTTGATCCTGGCTTCTATTATGCCTTCAGAGTATGCCATCTCCTCCTATCCGGATGGCCGCGTATTGATCATGCCAGCTTACTTTCTTTTTCTCGGAATGACGCTCTGGGGATTATCACTGGGTTCTCGCTTGCGGTCGCTAATTGCTATTAAACGGGAGTGGATCTTGTCGATTGCCAGCCTGGTTTTCGGCCTATCTGTTTGTGCCTTGTTGGTATTTGGATTTGTTTCGGCGAGGACTCTCACCGACCAGGCTCCGATTGCGCGCCAATATGCCCAAGCCTGGGATAAACGCGACCGTACGCTGAAGGATATCGCCGAAGATCAGGATGAGCCCATTGCTGTGCCATCATTGAGACACATGGGATTTCTGGCTGAGATTGGGTATGACCCAGACGAGTGGATAAACAGGTGCGTGGCTCAGGCGTATGGGGTCCATGCAGTTGTGGCAAAATAGGACGTCGGAACCATGATGTCAATTTCGGGGAGAATGGCTATCTTTCGGTCTCGGCGGGACGATTTGCGAGCCAACTCTGCGATTAACTCTCGGGTACACGTATAATACCTATTCCTATGAACACTGAATTACCATTGGTTTCTATTGTCATGCCCTCCTTCAACCAGGTACGCTTCCTGGAGGATGCAATCCGCAGCGTGCTCGAGCAGGACTATCCGCGGCTTGAGCTAATTGTCATTGACGGGGGGTCAACGGATGGCAGCCAGGAGATCCTGCAGCGATATCGGGATCGAATGGCGCACTGCATCTCAGAGCCGGATCAGGGTCAAGCGGACGCTATTAATAAAGGGTTTCAACTTGCTCAGGGGGAAATCGTCGCCTGGCTGAACTCCGATGATGTCTACATGCC
>DAOUDJ010000068.1:0-4974 GCA_034430795.1 Anaerolineales bacterium
CAGCGCATTCGAGGCAAACGGCACCCCATTATCCGTTCGAATGCGATTTGGCAGCCCGTACGTCTCAAAAACATGCCTGAAATGCTTGAAGGACCTTTCCAGAGAGATCGCTGGGTGCGCATCGCACCCCAGCACGAACCGGCTTGAGAGATCGCTGATGGTTAGCGGAAAGCAGTAGTCCCCGTTCTTCAGCCGGAACTGCCCTTTATAGTCCGCTGCCCAGATGTCGTTCGGACCCTGATGCTGGTTCTTCGGGCATCCAAGATGCGACCGTCGATAGCGCCGTCGGGGTTTTACCAACCCCTCTCTCGACAGGATATGAGCTGCTGTTGATATCGCCGGAAAATGCCGTTCGGGATCGTGGCGCTCCATCATGTCAAGCAGTTTGCGCGGTCCCCAACGGGGGTGTGCCTTGCGACGTCTCACCAGCTCTTCCACGATGGCCTTATCTGTCTGCCAAGGACAGCTGTGCGGCCGACGGGATAGCTCATGAAACCCGTCCTGGCCATATTTCTTGAACCGGTTGATCCACTTGTGGGCTGTCTTACGGGAGATCCCGAACCGTTCTGCGAGTTCGGTGATGATGTAGTAGTTCAGCTGGTAATCTTCGAGGAATCGCTGTCTTTGTTCGCTCACGGTAACACCTTTCCAGGGCATGGGACACCTCCTCCTTGAAGAAGGTGTAAACCATGTCCTGATAATTTGTGTCAACCATGTTGTGAGAATAATTAGTAAGCGATGTCCCGATCTAGTTCAAGCGATTTTAAAGATAATTACAATTATTTAGAGAGCCCATCACCCGTTAATTTCAACTGACGGAATAACAACGTCATCGATCGACAAGCCAAGCTCCTTAGCAACCGCCGCCAATACCTCCGCCCTTCCCACTCGATTCCCTGTTTCAATCTGTGACAAGTAAGGTACGCTGATCCTGGCAGCTTTAGCCAACTCTGCCTGCGTCATCCCACGATACTTCCTCCAAACCTTGATCGGATGTTCCCCATCAAGGATGGAAAACGTCACTACACCAGGAATCAGCTCCTCGCCTCGCTCCAGCGCTCCTTTTGCAGCATCGTAATCGTGGATGTCTTGCAGCATTTCCGCCTCTTTTATCAAACGCACATACTCTTCGTATGGAAGCACAGCAAACTCGGGACGGCCATCCTTTTCTATAATTTGTGCCTTCATCGATATACCTCTCCTCTCGGCGCTATCTTCAGCACCAGGATTACAAGTTCTTGCCCTTGGATCTCATAGATCACCCGCCAATCGCCAACTCGTAAGCGATATCCCGGGCGATTTTGTAGCTTTGTTACGTTGGGATTTACCGCATAAGGATCCTTAGCCAAGTGCCCCAACTTATCACGAAGCCTTTGAGCCAGCTTGCGCGGCATCCTCTGAATCGCCCTATGAGCCTGCTTGGTGAATAGGATGCTATACACAGCGATATATTAGCATACTGCTAACATTTTTGCAAGATTGGTTTTTGCATTTAGCTTAGTATAAACCGGTGGTTGAGAGGAAAAGCCTTTTAATAGGCAGCTAATGAAATAATTTGGATGGACAAGCTAACGGCTTTGAGTTGCGAAGTCCCACATTCTGTGTGGGTAGCGGCCGGGGCATTCCCGACCGCCTCCTTTTCTACACACTCACATCATACAACTTTGATTACAAATCGCGCAGCATCCCCGGTCCATTCCAGCGAGAGAATGTGTGAAAAGTCCTCTCTGATGCGATAATACATCCATCTTTAGGTTCCGTCTAATCCGAGGTTACTATGCATCATATTGATGGCATTGATCGAGACCAAATAACCATGTTTCCCGAAGCTCTGGATGACTACATCCACGAAGATAATCCGGTGCGCTTCCCTGGAATACCATCAGGACACGTATCGACGCTTTTGTAGGAAGCCTGGATCTTTCATCGCTGGGCTTTCAGCGCGTCATTCATGCAGACCACCGGACGTCCTCCGTACCATCCCGGAGATCTTCTTCGCCTATACATCTACGGTTATCTCAACCGTGTCAGGTCAAGCCGCAGGCTGGAGAAGGAGACCAACCGCAACGTGGAATTGATGTGGCTTCTGCGCCGCCTCACACCCGACTTCAAGACCATCGCCGACTTTCGCCGGGACAACCTCCCTGGCCAGGACCTTCGGCAAAGCAACCCAGAAGGTCTGCCGCTCCTTTACCCTCTTCTGTCGGGAATGCGACTTGTTCGGAGGGGAACTCATCGCCACACCTGCACTTGCAGCGCAGGTGCAAGTGTCGACGGCAGCAAGTTCAAGGCTGTAAATAGCCGGCGCAAGAACTTCACCAAGCGCAAACTCAACTCCTTCATTAAGAAGACCGACCAGCAGATTGAAGACTACCTCAATGATCTAGACGAGAATGATGCGCTTGAAGCACAAGTCCACAAGCCCACCGCCGAAGAACTCCAGGAGAAGATCAAATCACTGAAGGAACGCAAGGGGAAGCTCGGAAAACTGCTCGACGAACTCGAAGAGTCAGGCGAAACACAGGTTTCCTTCACCGACCCCGTACCCAAGGGCATGCTTCGCGAACAGTCGCTCAATGCCCTTAGGCCAGAACCACGGTACCCAAGTCGGATATACCATCCTGGTATCTTAGGACAACTTTCAGGTGAGCGTCGACGATAAGCACAAATTGATCATCGATCACGATGTCACTAATGAGGTCAACGATTTCAACCAATTGGAACGAATAGGCAACTCGGGCTAAGGATATCCTCCAGGTAGATAAGCTTGAGGTCCTTGCCGACAAAGGCTACTACGACGGCGCTCAGATCAAAGCATGCCTCCAGAAAGGAATTACCCCCTCAATCCCCAAAGCGAATACTTCCGCCAATCGCAAGAAGGGGTTGTTCACCAAGCAGGATTTCAGGTATGACCGGGAAGACGATTGCTACAGGTGTCCGGCTGGCGAGATCATGACCTTCCGCTTCCCCTGGACAGTCCGCCAGGACAGGCAGACGACCGAGAAGGATCGCGATATCAAGTACTATGCAACCAGCTCATGCAGGGCCTGCAAGATCAAGCATAAATGCACCAGCAGCAAAGGCGGCAGAAGGATAACCCGCTGGGTGGATGAAGACCTGCTGGATGAGATGCAGAGACGTATTGAAGATAATCCAGATCTCCGAACCAGACGCAAGGCCATCGTCGAGCATCCCTTCCCCCTTCGGGGATCTTCGGCGGAACCATCAAATTAAGCATGGACCAGGGTTATTTCTTGATGAAAGGAATACCAAAAACCAGCGCGGAGACGCCTGCACTTGCAGCGCAGGTGCAAGTGTGAGCCTCTCGTTTCTAGCGTACAACATCAAAAGAGTGATCAATATCATGGGGGTTCCAAAGATGATCGAAGCCTTGGGGTGATCCAGGGCTTTTTTGTCTCTAGTCGTTTTCGGTAGTCGATCCACTTAAAGTTGCCGATTATCTCCTTTGAAGCCAAGGAATTTCGCCTTTTCTGCCACTTTTCACACGGCCTGGCGAATGGTTATGCGGCATTGGCGATTGCTGAACGCTTCATGTCCGCCTACGGAAGAAGCTGGAGTCTCGCTACTCCAGCTTCCGGTCTCGACAACGTCTGTGGGACGATCCGTTCCCACCTTAATAATCCGGCTTGTACGCTCGTAGGCTGACGCCTTGTGTGCCAAACTCCAAGGCACTTGACGGATCAGGTACATCATCAAAGATGTTGTACCTCTCGACAATTTCTGCATTTTCGAATCCTGCAGCGCTCACAACGCTGAGTAGCTCTGCATCCAGCAGGCCACCGGCAATTCAACCAGTCCACAGCGAGATATCGTCGAGCGCCGATTTCGGAACCTCATGTGTAACCAGAATATCTCCAATTTGAAGACGGCCTCCAGGGCGGAGGATTCGCGCCCATTCGCGGAGCATCTCGACTTTATCAAGGGCGAGGTTGAGGACCCCATTGCTGATGACAACATCAGCAAAATCATCGGGGACCGGCAGGTTTTCAGCGAAACCATCTCTGAATTCAATATTGGTTGCCCCAATCTTAGCCGCACCATCCCGAGCCTTGCTCAGCATCTCGCTCGTCATGTCAACACCAATGACACGACCCTCTGGGCCAACCATCTTAGAGGCGATGAGCGAGTCAAAACCGGAACCAGATCCGACGTCGACCACTACATCTCCTGGTTCTATCGGCCCAAGGATGAATGGGTTTCCTGTTCCCGCAAATGACTCGATGCTGCCTTCTGGTAATTCGGAGTAGAGGACCTCATCATAGCCGAGGCGACTCGCCGCTTCGCGGCCGGTGTGGAAGTGGTAACCCTTGTCAGGGCTTTCCGCAACCTCAGCATACTCCTTCCTGATCTCCTTGCGGAGATCCTCAGCCGATATGTCAGGAACCACTTGTAAGGTACTCAATGCTCACTCCTCTCACTTCTCCAAATCTTTTTCGAATTGATAGCCATTCTTACGGGTCCCACCTACTTATACCTTTGCATTCAAGTACGTTCTTCCACGTTTCATGATTCGAACTGTCAGATGATGTACGCAGGTTGGTTTAAGCCTTCGTATCCAACGATTTACATAATAATAAGGGAATTAGGTAATATTTGTCAAATTAATTGGGGCTGCTACAAAAAGGGACCTAACGGCTTTGAGCTTCGCGAAGCGCAGCGGATCATCCAGACGGACAGCCGCCCCGCTCGGACCATGGCTTGCTCATCAAGATTCCCATACTGCGACCATCGCTACCAAATCGCGCCGCCTGCGGGGTCGGCTGACGAAGATCCCAGCGATTTTCTGGGGCAGCGAATGGTTAGCCCGCCCTAAGGTACAGTATCAGGACATGGGTTACACTTTATTCTCAGGACATAGGCAACAGATTGCTCGGATGGTCGGCCCACGCCCTTGTCATCGGTACCTTAGACACAATATCGTGGATTTTGTTTGATCGCAACTCGTAGCGTCCG